>NZ_JBXAWK010000010.1:0-141895 GCF_057291755.1 Kitasatospora sp. UYEF31 | reverse complement strand
ACCTTTGGGTGGTCTTTGGGGGGGGGGGGGGTGGGGGGTTTTGGGCCCTCCCCCCCAAAAACGCTTCGGGGGGGGGCCCCCCGGGGGGGGGGGCCGGGGGGGGGGGGCCCCCCCCCCGGGGGGGGCGGCCCCCCCGCCTTGCTCGACCACTGCTGTGGTCAGTGCCGGTTGTGTGGGGTCACCCCGCGGCCGCGTATCCCTCAAGCAGTTCGACCGACCTGGCGTACTTCGTCCGCAGGCGGTCCTGGGTCGCCGGGTCGAGCTGTCCCAGGCGGGCCTCGGAGCGGTTGTCGGCGATGTCGGCACGCTTGACGATGACCGCGATGGGGTCGGCGGCCGCGCGGTACATGCTCGCTTCGAGGGGTTCGCCGGGCAGTTTGGACAGCGCGATCACCGCTTCGACCACCCGCTCGGGGACCCCCGCGGCACGCAGGTGGTCGGCGCTGACGGGGGTGTCCTCGATGACGTCGTGGAGGACCGCCGCCATCTGTGCGTACGCTCCGGCAGCGACCACGTCGGCCTGCAGCATCACCCGCACCGGATGGGTGATGTAGGGCTTGCCGCCCTTGTCCAGCTGGCCGTCGTGGGCGCGGTGGGCGAGCTCCACGGCGGCGTCCACGGTGAAGCCCGTCGTCGGCCGCGTCTCCATGTGCTCTACCTGCTCCCGTGCCGTCGGTACTGTTCCTTCCGCCACCAACGGTAACGCCGATCACAGGAACCGGCTTTCACCGACTCCCGTACCGGTCAGTAGGCCCCCGCGCCGGTCAAGGCCCGCACTTCCATCTCGGCGTATTTTCCGTCGTTGTTGTCGCGGGGCGAGCACATGGTGCCGATCCAGCCGCTCAGGAACCCGATGGGGATCGAGACGATGCCGGGGTTCTCCAGCGGGAACCAGTGGAAGTCCACGGTGGTGATGAGCGAGGTGGGAGCGCCGGACACCACCGGTGAGAAGACCACGAGGACCAGCGAGGAGATCAGTCCACCGTAGATCGCGCACACCGTGCCGCAGGTGTTGAACCGCCGCCAGAACAGGGTGAAGAGGATCGTCGGCAGGTTGGCCGAGGCCGCCACCGCGAAGGCGAGTGCGACCAGGAAGGCCACGTTGAGTTTCTGCGCGGAGAGGCTCAGCGCGATCGCGATCGCACCGATGACGATGGCCGACAGACGCGCCGCCGTCATCTCCTCCTTCTCGCTGGCCCGGCCCTTGTGGATCACCGCGGCGTACCAGTCGTGCGCGAAGGACGCCGAGGAGGCCAGGGTCAGCCCGGCGACCACTGCCAGGATCGTCGCGAACGCCACCGCGGCGATCACCGCGAGCAGCACGACCCCGCTCAGTGAGTCCGCGCCGCCGCCGAGTTCCTGGGCCAGGAGCGGCAACGCGGTGTTGCCCGCATTGTTGGACTCCTTGATCGCCTTTGACCCGAGCACCGCGGCCGCGCCGAAGCCGAGCACGATGGTCATCAGGTAGAACGCGCCGATGAGCCCGATCGCCCACATCACCGAACGCCGGGCGGCCCGTGCGGTGGGCACCGTGTAGAACCGCACGAGGATGTGCGGGAGCCCCGCCGTGCCGAGCACCAGGGCCAGGGCCAGCGAGATGAAGTCGATGCGGCTGGTGACCGTGACGCCGTACTTCAGCCCGGGTTCGAGGAACGCGCCGCCGTGGCCGCTCTTCACGCTCGCGGTGTGCAGGATCTCGTTGAGGTTCCCGTGGAACTTGACCAGCACCAGCACGGTGAGCAGCACCGCGCCGGCCATCAGCAGGCCCGCCTTGACGATCTGGATCCAGGTGGTGCCCTTCATGCCGCCGAAGGACACGTACACGATCATCAGGGCGCCGACGGCGAGGATCGTCAAGGTGCGGGCCGGGCCCGAGCTGTCGCCGATCAGCAGGCCGACCAGGGATCCCGCGCCGACCATCTGGGCTACCAGGTAGAACACCGAGACGGTGATGGTGGAAGCCCCGGCGGCGGTGCGCACCGGTGCCTGGCGCATCCGGAAGGCCAGCACGTCGGCCATCGTGTAGCGGCCGCAGTTGCGGACGAGCTCGGCGACCAGCATCAGCACGACCAGCCAGGCGACCAGGAAGCCGATGGAGTAGAGGAACCCGTCGTAGCCGGCCAGGGAGATCAGCCCGGCGATGCCGAGGAACGAGGCGGCCGACATGTAGTCGCCGGAGATCGCCAGGCCGTTTTGCAGGGGTGAGAACTCGCGCCCGCCGGCGTAGTAGTCGGCGGCGGTGCTGCTCTGCCGGCTGGCCCAGACCGTGATGCCGAGGGTGATCGCCACGAAGGTCACGAAGAGTATGCCCGTGATCAGCCGGTGGTCGGTGCCGCTGACACTGCTGAGGTAGATCACTTGAACATCTCCTGGGTGTCCCAGCGCAGATGCAGTGCGGCCCGGTCCCGCTTGCGCTGGGCATTGCGTGCGTACAACCAGGTGATGACGAAGGTGGACAGGAACTGGCCGAGCCCGAACACCAGTGCCACGTTGAACTCGCCGATGATCCGGTGGGCCATGAAGTCCCGGGCCAGGGTGGAGGCCAGGACGTAGGCGAGGTACCACGACAGGAACAGGCCGGACATCGGGAAGACGAAGTCGCGGTAGCGGCGGCGAATCTCCTGGAACTCGGGGCTGGCCTGGACCCGCAGGTAGACCTCGCTGCGTTCCGCCGCGAGGCGGGCGGCGTCGGCCTCCTCCTGTGCCCAGACCTCGGTGCGCTTGTGCGTCCTGGCCCGTGCCGCCTCCGCGTCCCGGCCCTGCGCCTGGGCAGCCCGCCGGTGCCGGGACCGCCCTTCCGGGAATGGACTGCTTGTGACCGTCACCGTGGACCTCTTCCTCGTCTGCCGCCACCAGGGCGCTGGCCGACTATCAGCATCTGCAACAAACCGGGCATATGGCCCTGCGGAGGCGGCGATTCACCAGATCGAATGAATATCCGTAACCGTTGCGCGGGACAGGTCGTACGCGCGTACGGGAAAACCGCAGGGCCGCGGAGATGTACATCCGGGCACACGGAAGGCCCGGGACCGCCGGGTCCCGGGCCTTGTGTGAGTGTGGTCGTCAGGCGTCGATGCGCGACCGGTCGAGCAGCGAAGCGGAGTTGGTGATGAACTCCTTGCGCGGCGCCACATCACTGCCCATCAGCAAGTTGAACACCCGCTCGGCGGCATCAAGGTCACCCAGGTTGATCCGGCGCAGGGTACGGCGCCGGGCGTCCATGGTGGTCTCGGCCAGCTGGTCGGCATCCATCTCGCCCAGGCCCTTGTAGCGCTGGATGCTGTCCTTGTACCTCACGCCCTTGCGCTCGAATTCGAGCAGTGTGCGCTTCAGTTCGGAGTCGCTGTACGTGTAGACGTACTTCTCCTGGCCCTTTTTCGGGTGTGACAGCTCAACGCGGTGCAGCGGTGGCACTGCGGCGAATACCCGGCCCGCCTCGATCATCGGCCGCATGTACCGCTGGAAGAGCGTCAGCAGCAGAATGCGGATGTGCGATCCGTCAACGTCTGCGTCGGCCATAAAAATGATCTTCCCGTACCGGGCCTGGTCGATGTCGAACGTCCGGCCCGAACCGGCTCCTATGACCTGGATGATCGCAGCGCACTCGGCGTTCTTGAGCATGTCGGCGACGGACGCCTTCTGTACGTTGAGGATCTTGCCACGGATCGGCAACAGCGCCTGGAACTCGGAACTACGTGCCGCCTTGGCGCTGTTGTGGACGAAGACCCCGACTTCCAATGCGAAGTTGTGGTGCACCTCGACGGTGAGGTCGTAGACATCGGCCGTTTCTTCGAGGACCCGCACCGCAACCACTTCGTGATTCACATTGAGAGCAGCCTCGTGAAGTCTTTCCACGTCGCTGTCGAACCACGTCAGCATCGTCGGGTAGGCGGCCGACGTCGGCGATTCCTCCCGCCGGAGGGAGTCGTACGCGGCCCCGGCGTCATACGGCGCTGTCTGGAGAATTCCGGCCAGTCGCTTGAGGGCATCAGCCCGTTTACCCTGCTTGATGATCCGGGACTTCTCCTCCGTGCTGGTGCGAGTCCGCCAAGCACGACGTCCAGCCTCGGACGCCTCGGAGAAGCCGGGCCGCTGTGCGTGCGACAGCTTCGCGCGGAGGTTCCGTGGATCGTTATTTCGCTTGTTGAAGTCGACGTGGTGACGCACAGGACCGTCAGCACGCGGCGCCTGTCCCGTACGAAGGTTCCAAGCATCGCTGAGGTGGTGCGTGTGTTCCCAACGCATGCGGCCGTTGGCCCACGCCATCTCACAGCCCTGGCCCGGCTGCTCCCCCTTGTCAGTGAAACGACGACGCAGCGGCATCAACGAATCGCCGGCCTGGAGCGCGTCGGCCCGCCGATAGGCGCCGTCCCGCAGCCGGAACAAGTGGTCTGGGGTGCAACGCACCGTACTGTCGTCATCGAGTTCAACCTCAACCAGCCCGGCCGCACGCTTGGTCATACGGGGCTCGTCCAGCGGAACCACACATACGTCGCCACGCTCGTCCGTGGCGTATCCGTAGTGGGTGACACCCCGCAGCCAGTCCGCAGCCAACTCTTCGAAGGTCATACTGCGGCCTTCGACAAGCGCTACGCGGGTATCCCCGGTAAAGCACCCCATCGCAGAGTCACCCTCAACGATGAAGAGCTCGCTGCGTTCCACGTCGTCGCTGCGGCAGTCGGCGAGCTTGGCCGGCAGCGCCGAGGTCTCCAGGGCGGTCTTGCGCCGCTGGGCCTCCTTGTGCTGACGGGCCGCGATACGCGTACGGGCGGCGGCGACGATCTTCTCCATCGTCGACCGCGCCTGCTGCTTCTCGTTGCGCGAGGACGTGGTCAGGAACTCCTTGATCGCCTTGGCGACCACGTTCTGCACGATCCGCGCGGCGGCCGAGGTGCCCAGGATCTCCTTGGTCTGCCCTTCGAACTGCGGCTCGGCCAGGCGCACTGTCACCACCGCGGTCAGTCCTTCGAGGACGTCGTCCTTGATGACGTCGTCCTCGGAGACGCGCAGGAGCTTGGCCGTCCGCAGCGCCTCGTTGACCGTCTTGGTCATGGCCCGTTCGAAACCGGCCACGTGCGTGCCGCCCTTGGGCGTGGCGATGATGTTGACGAAGGAGCGGACCGTGGTGTCGTAGCCGGTGCCCCAGCGCAGTGCGACGTCCACCCCGAGTTGCCGCTGGACCTCCGTGGCGACCATGTGCCCGTGCTCGTCGAGGACCGGCACGGTCTCCTTGAAGGCACCTTCGCCGGTGATCCTCAGCACGTCGCAGAGCGCGCGGTCCTTGGCGAGGTATTCACAGAACTCACTGATGCCCCCGTCATAACGGAACACCTGCTCATCGATACGTTTTTCATCGACACCGTCAGCGTTACGCTCATCGCGAACAACAAGGGTCAGGCCGGGCACCAGGAAGGCCGTCTGGCGGGCCCGGTTGTGCAGGAGTTCGAGGTCGAGCCGGGCCTCTTTGAGGAAGGTCTGACCGTCCGCCCAATAGCGGACCCGGGTGCCCGTACGGCCCTTCGGGACCTTCTTGGTCTTGCGCAGACCACCCTGCGCGGTGAACGCCGCGGTGGGTCCTTCGCCGGCGAAGACGCCGGGTGTCCCGCGCCGGAAACTGACCGCGTGGGTGTGTCCGTTGCGGTCGACTTCGACGTCGAGCCGTGCTGACAGAGCGTTGACCACGGAGGCCCCGACGCCGTGCAGGCCGCCGGACGCGGCGTACGAACCGCCGCCGAACTTGCCGCCGGCGTGCAGCTTGGTCATCACGACTTCAACGCCGGACAGACCGGTCTTGGGCTCGACGTCGACCGGGATGCCACGGCCCTCGTCGCGCACTTCGACAGAGGCGTCGGCATGCAGGAGAATCTCAATACGGGCACCCTGACCTGCGAGAGCTTCATCGACGGAGTTGTCGATGACCTCCCACAGGCAGTGCATCAAGCCACGGCTGTCCGTGGATCCGATGTACATTCCCGGGCGTTTGCGGACTGCCTCAAGCCCCTCGAGGACGAGCAGGTGCCGCGCGGTGTAGTCGTTGCGGTCACCGTCTGCGGCCAGCAGCGTGGAGGACGCGGTCGTCTGGGCGGTCACGCTGTGCGACTCCTCGTTAGGACCAGTGATGGGCCGGCGGACCCTCGCGGATCCGGCGGCGGCGCCGACAGTACCGTCGGCGGGGCTCTGTTGAGTGGACGCTGACCGGGTCACCCCCGCCGCGCCGCTGGACAGGTTACCGGCGGGGGCCGACAGCTCGGTGACGCCTCGCGTACGGTGCCCGGACCTCTCCGGCGTTCCGGCACCCGGCGGCGCGCCCCAGGGTAACCTTGTATCGAACCTTCTTTCGATTACTCGTTCGAGTGACCCGGCGAACCGCAGTGAGTCCGGACACGTCTTGCCTCTTAGAGGGGAGTACGGGGTCAACTCTGGGCAGAGAGATAGCACCGGTCGGTACCTCGCCCGGTGTGATGGTCAAGTTCCAAAGGAGTGTGCCGAACCCGTGCCGGACGTGACACGATCACCCCGGGAACGTTCGAGGCCCACCCGCTGTTGAGATGGATGCAAGGCATAAAGCCTCGTCGAGTCGAAATGAGAAGAGGCGACGTGAATTCGGTTCTGACTCCCGCCAGTCCGTTGACGGCCGCCGACCGCTGTGATCGGTGCGGTGCCCAGGCCTACCTGCGGGTGGTCCTGTCCAGCGGCGGCGAGCTGCTGTTCTGCGCCCACCACGCACGCAAGTTCGAGCCCGAGCTTCGCAAGGTCGCGACTGAGATACAGGATGAGACCGATCGGCTGACCGCCCCGCCGGTTCCTGCCGGAACGGACGACTGATCGCACAGCCCGAGACCTGATCCACCTCGACCCGACGAAGTCCGTACGTGTGTGTACGACGTCTGTGGCGGCCACTGGACCAGTGGCCGCCACAGCGGTCTCACACAGATCTACGGATCCCGACCTGAACCCAAGCCCCGCCGCGACGGTGGGCCTCAGACCGCCGCACAACGTCAGTTGTGGGGGCGGCGGTCTGAGACGGAGACGGCCACCACCAGGCCGGACACAGCGCACGCCCTGCCCGTGGGCCCGGTGAGATCATTCACACCAGTGGTCTTCACAGTCCCGCCGCGCGGCGGATCTTGTCCGCGAACGCGGCCAGGCGCGTGTACACCCCCGGCTTGTGCGCGAGCGCGCAGCCGTCCCCCCAGGAGACCAGGCCCACGAGGCGTCCCTGGATGAGCAGCGGTCCACCACTGTCCGCTCCGCACGCATCCTTACCGCCCTCCCACGGGCCCGCGCAGACCATGTCCTCGGCGACGAACGTCCCGTAGGACCCGCCGGGGAACGCCTGGCGGCACGCCCTGTCGGCCAGCAGCGGCACCGAAACCTTGCGCAGCACGGGTGAGTACGCCCCGCCGCCGGTGGTGTCCCCCCAGCCCAGCACCACCGCCTGCGCGCCCACCGGGTACGCGGCTTCGGCCTGGGTGACCAGCGGCGGCACCTCGACCGGCAGCTTCTCGGCGAGCGTCAGCACCGCCCAGTCGCGGTCCACGATCCGGTAGTCGAAGTCAGCACTGACCGTGACCGCGGTGACCTTCACCTCGCGGCCTTCCGACGTCCGCAGGTCGGTACGTCCCTGAATGACCGCCAGGTCGGACCGTCTGGCCCGGACCCCGTTCTCCTCGTACAGACAGTGCGCGGCGGTGAGGACCTTGTCCGGAGCGATGAGCGAACCTCCGCAGAACTGCCCGGACCTGGCGCCGCCGAACGCGTTGCGGCTGGAGACCGCGACTATCCACGGGTAGTCGGCGGTGCCGGACGGGTCTCCGCCGATCACCGAGGGCGACGCCGGGGCGCTGGGCATGGGCGGGGCCGGACGGGCGGCGGCGGGTGCCCCGGTGACGGCGACGAGAACGAGCAGGCCGGTACAGACCGACACCACCGTCCGGCCGATGTGCCATGGGGTTCTGCCTGGCTTCATCATGAGCCTCCCTGACCGGACGTAGACGGGTGTGCACTCCAGGTAACGATCAAGAGCTGGTATCGGCAACCGGACATAGGTCGCTTATCTCTTAAAAGGCATAGAAAACCGAGAATGCCGTACGGGTGGACACCCTGAACGTGCGGACAGAAGCAGCCAAAAGAGGAGAGAAAGGGGCCCGCAGGCGGTTTTTGCCCGCGGGCCCCTTCCCCTGACGCACTGGTGCGCCGTACTTCAGTGATTGGTCCGAGTGGCCGCCTCAGTCGAGGTAGTCACGCAGCACCTGCGAACGCGACGGGTGACGCAGCTTCGACATCGTCTTCGACTCGATCTGGCGGATGCGCTCGCGCGTCACCCCGTAGACCTTGCCGATCTCGTCCAGCGTCTTGGGCTGGCCGTCGGTCAGCCCGAAGCGCATGGAGACCACGCCGGCCTCCCGCTCGCTCAGTGTGTCGAGCACCGAGTGCAGTTGCTCCTGCAACAGCGTGAAGGACACCGCGTCAGCCGGGACCACCGCCTCGGAGTCCTCGATGAGGTCACCGAACTCGCTGTCGCCGTCCTCACCCAGCGGCGTGTGGAGGGAGATCGGCTCCCGGCCGTACTTCTGGACTTCGACGACCTTCTCGGGCGTCATGTCCAGTTCCTTGGCCAGTTCCTCCGGAGTGGGCTCGCGGCCCAGGTCCTGGAGCATCTGGCGCTGCACACGGGCGAGCTTGTTGATGACCTCGACCATGTGGACCGGGATGCGGATGGTGCGCGCCTGGTCGGCCATGGCCCGGGTGATCGCCTGCCGGATCCACCACGTGGCGTACGTCGAGAACTTGTAACCCTTGGTGTAGTCGAACTTCTCCACCGCGCGGATCAGGCCGAGGTTGCCTTCCTGGATGAGGTCCAGGAACAGCATGCCGCGGCCGGTGTAGCGCTTGGCCAGCGACACCACCAGGCGGAGGTTCGCCTCAAGGAGGTGGTTCTTGGCCCGGTGGCCGTCCTCGGCGATGACCTCCATCTCGACTCTGAGCTTCGGCGGCTGCTTCTCGCCGGCGTTCAGCCGGTCCTCGGCGAACAGGCCGGCTTCGATCCGCTTGGCGAGTTCGACCTCCTTCTCCGCGTTGAGCAGCGGGACCCTGCCGATCTGCTTCAGGTAGTCCTTGACCGGGTCGGCGGTGGCGCCGGCGACGGAGACCTGCTGGGCGGGTGCGTCGTCATCGTCGTCGTTGGAGATGACAAAACCCTTTTTGGTCTCGTCCTCCGGTTCGACGGCGTCGGCCTTCGGGTCGGCCGCCTCGCCGTCCGCCTCCTCGGGCAGTTCCCCGGCGTCCAGGTCGTCGGCCTTGGACCTCTTCTTCGCCGTGGTCTTCTTGACGGCAGCCTTCCTGGCTGCGGCCTTCTTCGCCGGAGCGGCCTTCCCCGCGGTCACCTGCTGCACCGCGGCCCCGGCTGCGGGCTGCTCCGTGCCCGGCTCCCCGGCCCCGCCCCCGGCGACCGCGTCGGTGTCCGGCGCCCAGGAGCGGTCTGCGGTGGACCGGGTGCTGGTCGGCCGACTGCCGACCGACTGGGCCGGGACGCGCTTGACGGCGCTCTTCCGGGTGCGTTTGGGCGCCGCGGAGTCCGCGGCGCTGACCATGATGCTCACACCCTCCTGGTCAAGGACCTGGTTGAGGCTGCGCAGAACGTTCTTCCACTGGGTGGACGGGATCTGGTCGGCCTCGAACGCCTGACGGACGGCGTCACTGGCGATGGATCCCTGAGCCGCACCCTTCTCGATCAACGCCCCGACTGCGGCGAACTCGGCGATTTCGGGCGGGAGCTGACGGGACGCGCTGGCCGACACAAACAACCTCTCGACAGAACTACGGGCGGCGTACGACCTGTTGCCCTGGGGAAACGGTCACCGCCTGGGCGGACGACACCTGCAGCACAAGTGGGGGTGGCGGCACGGCCACGGAGCGGCCTACGGAACAGGCGCTGCCTTACTACCCGTTGGACGATGCCCGGGGGAAGGCCACGCTCGGTCCGCCACGACTGTTCCGGTGACGGCTACCACTTCGTACTCATCGGAGGCGGAGCCCAAGTGTTACGGATTCTCCGAAGTGGCCAACATCACACTAATCGTCAGAGCGGCCAGGATGCGATAAAGGGGCCGACAAGACCGTTCCACCGTACGAAGACGGTGCCAGTTGTCGCACAAAACGCCGGGCGGGGTGCCGTTCCGGCACCCCGCCCGTGCTTCAACTCCCGCCCTGTCGGGCGCTCTCAGCCCTCGCGGGGCGCTGGGAACAGACGGTCGACCTCGGGGTGGACGGCCAGCAGCTGGCGCATCGCGGACTCGGCGCTTTCGCCGTCCCCGGCCTCCACGGCGTCCACCAGACGGGCGTGCAGCGCCACCGAAGCCTCCGAAAGGTGCTCGCACCCGGTGACGGGCGCGCCGGAGAGCTGGAGCGCGGTGGACAGGATCTGCGCCAGGTGTTCGAGCATGCGGTTGCCCGCCACCTGGAGGAGCAGGTGGTGGAACTCGGCGTCCGCGCGGCTGAACGTCATCGGGTCGGGCTGGGCCAGGGCCCGGTGCATGACGTCGACCACCTCGGCGAGCCGGGCGATCACCTCGGGCTGGTTGCGGCAGGCGGCCATGTGGGCCGCCAACGGCTCGATACCCCAGCGCAGTTCGAACAACTCGCGGCGCTGGGCGTCACGCTGCGGCCCGCAGGCCCGCCAGTCGATGACGTCGGGGTCGAGCAGGTTCCAGTCGGCGACCGGGCGGACCCGGGTGCCGACATTGGGCCTGGCGCTGACCAGGCCCTTGGCTTCCAGGACGCGCAACGATTCACGGACGACCGTACGGGACACCTCGAACCGCTGCCCGATCTCCTCGGGCACCAGCGGACGGTCCGCGCCGATCTCTCCGGCGACGATCATCTGCCCGAGCTGCTGGACGAGTTGCCCGTGCAGGCCGCGGCCGCGGCCGGCACCGGACTTCCGGCCGACCGGGATCCCGTGGGGGTCCATCGGCTGCCAGGAGTGACTGTGCCGGGGCAGCACGTCACCGGGCGACGGTGGCAGGTCCGCTACGGTGCGGCGGAACACCTCGCCCGGCGGGGCCGGTTCGGGCATCGAATGGACGGCGTTAACCGACTTCACTGTCTGATGGGGAGCGATACTCACGCAACCAATCTCGACTCAGCCCGCCCTGAACTTGAGCAGAACCACTACTCCCAGCTGAAAAAAACACGAAAGGGTGATAGATCAGGGTGTTCTCTTGCCAATCGCTCCTTTGCGCGATTCAGCTACTCCTGGTGGTCCGACCTGGTCGTTTTCAAGCGCGTCGACGAGCGAAAGCGGTCAGTGCGAACAACAGTGCGGACAGCGCCCAGCAGCCCAGGACCGCCGCTCCGACGAGGGGCGCGAGTCCGGGGCCCGACAGGGCGAACATCCGGTCGGCGGCGCTGAACGGCAGATACGAAACCAGGTTCCGGTGGTCCGCCGGCAGGACCAGACGTCCGATCGTGGCCAGGACGGGTTCGACGACGTACGGGAGAGCTCCCAGCGTGACGGCCGCGAAGACGGCGCCCCGGGTCAGCATCCCGACGGCGAAGCCGAGCAGCGCGACCGCCGACAGGTAGACCGGGTACGCGGCGAGCACCCGCAGCGCCGGGCCGGTGTCCCAGTCCAGGCCACGCAGTCCCGGGCCGAGCACCGCCTGGGCGACTACCGCGTTGGCCGCCAGGCTGAGGAGCGCGACGAAGGCTGCGAGCAACGCGCAGGTCAGCGCCTTGGCGGCGAAGAGTCCGGTCCGCCGGGGCAAGATCAGCAGCACCTGCGGGACGGACCCACGCCGCAGGTCTCCACCGGCGGACAGGGCTGCGAGTACGGCGGTCAGCGGCGCCGTCAGCGGCACGGCGGCGAGGTCGGTCCTGGCCGTGAGCAGCGCTGCGGCCCGCGCGGCGTCGGCCGGGACCGTGCCCATGGTGCGGGCGGAGGTGAAGGCCGCGGCGGCACCGAGGACCAGGACTGCGGCTGCGCCCCACCAGGTGGTGCGTACGCCGCGCAGCCGCGCCCATTCGTATCCGACCGCGCTCACGTCTGGCTCCTGTCCGATGTCAGCTCTGCGGGCACCGGCTGCTCGTCGGCTTCCTCGGCCCCTTCGGTCTCCTCGTACTCCGCGCTCCCCTCGACGGGCGCCTTGGGCAGCGGCACCGGCGTCAGGGCGGTGGTCGCGCCCCGGGGCCGCCCCCGGGCGGCGCGCAGGTCGGCGACCACCGTGGAGAAGGCGTCGCTGACGCGGGTCTCACCCTCCGTCAGCTCGTGCAGCAGTACGCCGTTGCGGTAGGCGGCCTCGCCCACCCGCGCCCGGTCCATTCCGTACACGGTCATGGTGCTCCCGGTCGCCCGGGCGACCTGGGCCCCTTCGGCGCGCAGGATTCCGGCCAGGCGTTCGACCTGGGGCGTGCGCACCTGGACGTCGCGGTGGGCCGCGCGGCGGAGGAAGTCGGCGACCGGTTCGTCCACGACCGCGCGGCCCCGGCTGAGCAGGATGACGTGGTCCGCGCAGGCCGCCGTCTGGGTGAGGATGTGACCGGCCGTCAGGACGGTGCGGCCCTGCGCGGCGAAGGCCCGCAGGAAGTCGTGCAGCCAGCGGATGCCCGGCGGGTCGAGCCCCGCGGCCGGTTCGTCGAGGATCAGCGTGTGCGGGTCGCCGAGCAGCGCGGCGGCCAGGCCGAGACGGGCCAGCGCGCCCTGGGAGAGGGTTCCGCAGCGCGCCCGCGCGACGGGGGTGAGGCCGACCAGGTCGACGACCTCGTCGACCCGGCCGCGGCGGACACCGCCGGCGGCGGCGAGCATGGCCAGGTGGGCGCGGGCACGGCGGGCCGGATGCGGGGCGGCGGGCCCGAGGTGGACGCCGACCTGGCTCATCGGCCGGTTCAGCGCGCGGTAGGTCCGTCCCTCGAACAGGGTTTCACCCCTGCCGCGTTCGAGCTGGAGCATCAGTCGCAGCGCGGTGGTCTTCCCCGCGCCGTTGGGACCGAGCAGGGCGGTGACCCGGCCCGGCCGTGCGGTGAAGGTCAGCCGGTCGACGGCGAGGGCCGCGCCGTACCGCTTCGCGAGTGCACATGCCTGGATCATTCACGCTCCTCGCCGTTTCGGGCTTCGCCCGCCCTGGTTCTTCAACGTCCCCTGGGACTAACTCCTGCAACATAAGTGGGCAATAGTGGTTTTTCCGGCATTAAAGCCGTATGTCGCGCAACAGACTCAACAAGGTCATTGGCACACAGATGATGTCGACTATGGACACCAAGGGCAGACGCGGAGGACCATCGGGGAACCGCCCCTCCCCTTGTGATTCCGGAGGCCCGCCATGTCCGACAGCGGATTCCCCACGCTCGACGCCGCCCTGCACCGGCTGCGCACGGAACTGCGCGACCACATCACGGCCACCGAAGGACCTGACGGGCTGTACGACGAGATCCGGCGCAGCGATCCACGACTGTCCGGCGCGGTGGTCCGTCTGCACCGTGAGCACGGGCGCCTGTCGGCGGCCCTGGAGGAGTTCGCCGCCGGACTTGCCGACGGCGCCGCCGAGCTACGGCTGCGCGATCTGCTGACCAGCCTGGGCCGCCACCGCAGCCGGGGGACGCAGCTGGCCTACGACAGCATGTCCCTGGACCTGGGCGGCCAGGATTAGACCTTAGGCCTACAGGCCTCAGGCCTCAGGCCTCAGGGCGCAGCATCGGGGGGTTCAGCTTCTCGGCCGCGCCGCGCCGGAACAGCTGGGCCGGACGCCCGCCCTGACGGGTCGTCGTGCCGCCCGTGGGGACCAGGAAGTCGGGGGTGCCGGTGACCTTGCGGTGGAAGTTGCGCGGGTCCAGGGCGACGCCCCACACCGCCTCGTAGACGCGGCGCAGCTCGCCGACGGTGAACTCCTCGGGGCAGAACGCCGCGGCGAGCGAGGAGTACTCGATCTTCGCGCGGGCGCGCTCGACACCGTCGGCGATGATGCGCGCGTGGTCGAAGGCGAGCTTTGAGCCTTCTTTGGCCCCCGCCCCGAGCAGGTCGTCCACAGTCGTCCAGCGGGCCCCGGCCGCGTCGCCGCCGGGACGGGGTGCGGGCAGGTCGGGGGCCAGGACGAGGTAGGCGACCGAGACGACGCGCATACGCGGGTCGCGGCCGACGTCGCCGAAGGTGGCGAGCTGTTCGAGGTGGACGGGCAGGTCGTGCAGCCCGGTCTCCTCCTCCAGCTCGCGGTCGGCCGCCGATTCAAGGTCTTCGTCGGGGCGGACGAAGCCGCCGGGCAGCGCCCACTGGCCCTGGTAGGGCGGTTCGCCGCGCCGGATGGTGAGGGCGCTGAGGGCGTTGTCGCGCACCGTGAGCACCACGAGGTCCACGGTGACCCCGAACGGCGGGAACTGCGAAACGTAGGGGGGTTCGGGGGTCTCGGCGGGCGACATGTCGGCGATCATAGTCGTCTGCCTGACGATAAACACCGGCGAGGCGGAAACCGACGCCTGGTCCAGGCGGTCACACCGCCAGCCTCAGACGGTCCGCGGCCTCCTCGACCACCGGCTGGCCGGCCCGGTTGATGCGGACGGTGAAGGGCTCACCGGCCACCGTCAGGTCGCGCAGCTGGAGCTCGCCCACGTCCAGCGGGCCCGGTGGCCGTACGGTGATCCGGCCTTCCGGAACGTCGGGGCGGATGCCCGCCAGGGCGATCAGCACCGGCAGCAGGGATGCCGTGGTGCGGGCGGAGGGGCGGCAGGCGAGCGGGTGCGCGAGCGGCGCGATGCCGGGGGTCCGCCGTTCCCCCGAGTGCGCTTCGGGCAGACGGTAGCCGAACAGCGGCGCGGCCTCCAGGAGCCCGGCGAACAGTTCCTGGGCCGCGTCGGAGTGCCCGGTGGCGGCGAGGCCGGCCGCCGCGGCGCAGGTGTCGTGCGTACGGACGACTCCGCCGCGCAGTGCGAGGGGCTGGTAGGAGGGCGTGCGGGAGCTGGTGCCGCGCAGCCCGTAGCCGGTGTGCAGGTCGGGGGCCAGGAGCCGGGTGGCGACGTGGGCGCAGCCGGCCGCGTCGAGGATGCCCGTGCCGGGCAGGTGCCCCATGGCGGAGGTGGGGACCGCGACCGGTCGCCCGGTGGGGTCGAGGGCCGCCGCGTAGAACGGCCCGGCGGCGTCGTCGACGAGGTAGGTGTCGCGGAACCGGTCCGCGAGCCCGGCGGCGCGCCCGCGCCAGCTGTCGGCGCCGGGCAGGTTGTACGCGTCCAGGAGCTCCGCACCGGCGACCGCGGCTTCGTATACCTGTCCCTGGAGTTCGCAGGGGGCCGGTCCGGCGGGGCCACCGCCGAGGGTGACGAAGCCGTCCGGTCGCAGGCGGCCCGACAGGTGGTGCAGCGCACGCCCGAGGTGGGGCAGCAGCCTGGCCGTGTCCGGTTCCGGCAGGCCCCAGCGGCGGGCTTCGGCGAGCAGGGTGATGAACAGGGCTGTGACGCCGTCGCAGTCGTAGCGGGGCTGCCGGGCTCCGGCGCCCAGGTTGTGCGGGATGCGCCCCGGGGCCTCCCCGGTGCGCGGGTCGGGACCGGCCCCCTGGCGGGCGGCGAGGAAGTACAGGGCGTCGGCGGCCGGTCCGGTGCCCAGGGGGAGCAGCAGCCGGGCGGCCCACAGGGCGTCGCGCCCGGTGGGAAGCAGCTGCCAGGGGGCTCCGCCGCAGAACAGCCGCCGGGTGACGGTGCGGTCGGCACCGGGTTCCCCGGGCGCGGGGCCGTCGGGGACGGTGAGCAGCAGGCCGCGCAGGTCGAGCAGGCTCTGCCGGAGCCAGGCTGCGATCCGTACGTCGTCGCTGCTGATCCCGGGTGCGGTCCAGGGCTGGTCCGCGGCCGGCTGGCCGGGCCTGGCGGCGGGCCGGGCCGCAGGTCCCGCGGGGTGGTCCGGGCTGCCGGGGGTGGTTCTGATCTCGGCGGCCCAGCCCCCCGCGGGGGCCAGGTCGAGGTCCCAGCGCAGCACTCCGGCGTGGGCCAGTGCGGTCGCGGCCGCCGGGTGGGCGGTGGCCTGCGCGGTGTACCCGTCGGGTGCCCGCCAGCACAGGCCGCCGGGGGCCACGCTGGCGGGCAGTTCGGGGAAGTGTTTTCCGGCGCGCAGGCCACCCAACGCGGCCAGGTCGCTGCCGAGGAGGAGTTCGACCTGGATGCGGACCGGCCGGGGGCCGCAGTTGCGCACCGCGAACTGCTCGCGACCGTCGGCGTGCCGGGTGCGTTCGATCACCAGGGCGGGGTCGGGTGACGGGTCGCCGACGAAGCGGTGCATTGCGGTGAAGCGCACCGCGCCCGCGTCGACGGTCTGGGCGCCCAGGGGTTCGGGTTCGATGCCGCCGACGGTAAGGACGGCACGGGAGAGCAGTCTGCGCCCGTCGCGGTAAAGGCCCTGGACGCCGTGGCCGCGCAGTTGGCCGCTCCGGTCGCAGACGGCCATTCCCGGAGCGTCGACGGCGATGAGCGCCTCGTGTGCGACGGGGTGCGGTGCGGTGGGTGACTGCGGGCCCCTGTCCGGGGGCTGCGCCGGGCGACCGGTGTTGAGCGTGCCCGCCGTCATGGCCGGTCTCCTCGACTAGGGGGACGGGATGAGGACAGAACGCCTCTGCACCGACCAACGGCGGAAGCCCGTGCGGGGTCACGGTCCGGGAGTAGGCAGATTGCCGTATTTCATGACGCGTGGGCCGCCGACGGGATCAGGCCGCCGCCTGCCGCCCGCCGCCGGAGAACAGTCCACGCCGTACCTCGCGGGCTTCCATGGGTGAGTTGACCGCCGTGTGCAGGAGCTGCGCCATCGTGTAGTCGGGGTCGGCCTCAAGGGCGAGGTTGACCGCCGTCCGGGCGGTGGCCTGGTCGTCGGCGAGCCAGGCGCAGTAGGCGGCGAGGGTGAGCGGCGGGGCCTGGGCCGGGCCCCAGGAACTGCGGGCGAGCTCCGTCCACAGGGCGAGTTGCGGTGCGGCCTCCGCCTCGTCGGCCCAGGACATCACCCGGTCGCGGATCTCGACGTCGCCGAGCGCGACCACCAGGCGGACCGCCTGGTCCGGCGTCAGCGCCCGGTCGCCGTCGCGGAACCGCAGGCGCGCGGCGTGCAGCAGGGCGATGCCCTCGTGCCGGATGCCGGGGACCGCCGTGGTCACCTCGGCCCGGGGGAACAGCTCCCTGGCACAGCGGTCGTAGGCCTGCTCGAAGGCGTCCCTGGCGAGGTACTCCGGCGCCCTGAACCGGGCCCGGAGCTCGGCGAGGGTGGCCGGTTCGGGCAGTCCGGCCCAGGCCGCGGCGGCGGCGACGGGTGAGGTCCGGGGCGTTTTGCGGTCCCGTACCGGAGTCCCTTCCGGCGGACAGCAGGCCGGTTCCGCGCACCCGTAGGAACGCCAGCGCCCGTCGGCGACCACAACGGCCTCCCGCAGTGTCAGCCTCCAGGTCCGGCAGGCCCGGGAGATGTGTTCGTACAGCGGCTCGTAGTAGTCCGCCGCTCCCCCGGCCCTTCGGGTGTCGGCGTGCAGGAGCAGGCACACCGACTCCGCGCCCACCTTCGCCATGACGCTGATGAAGTGGTCGGCGGCCGCTTTGAAGTGGCGCGGGGCGGGCAGGTCGTGGCGCAGCACCGGGCCGACGGAGGTGTGACTGTCCCCGGCCGCGCGGTTCGGTCGGCGCTTGGGGCACAGACCGAGCAGCACGAGGCTGTCTGTCGGTTCCGCGCCGAGCAGGTAGGGCACCGCTTCGACCAGATCGGCGGCGCCGGCCACCTTGAGGACGGTTCGGACGGACAGCGGGGCGAGCGTGGTGTCGTTCATGGGGAAGACGATCCCGGGCCCGACCGGCCGGGAGGCCGGGAAAACCGCGGATTCGCCGGACCTGTGGACAACCCGGGGCTGTTGATAACTTTTTCCACCGTACGAGGGATTGCGCCGCTCCAGCCGGTCAACCCGGCCGAGTCAGCCGCGCAGCTCACCCCGGCCGATCACCCCACCCGCGTCAGCCACGCCGCTCGCCTTCGATGCCGCGCACCGCTGCCAGGTCGTCGTCCCGGCCGTGCCGACGGCGGAGCCTTTCCCGTACGGCCGCCTTCCCGTCGAGCGGCTGGTAGGCCCGCGACTGTTCGGTCAGCGCCGTGTACTGGTCCTCAGTCAGTTCGATCTGCGCCGCTTCGACGTTCTGTTCGAGCTGCTCAACGCTCGACGCCCCGGGGATCGCCACCACCGGACCCCGGTGCAGGGTCCAGGCCAGCGCGACCTGCGCCGGTGTCGCCCCGTGCAGGACCGCCACCTCGCGCAACAGTTCGAGCAGCGGCTGCGCCCGGCGCAGATTCTCCGGGAGGAACGCAGCACGCCGGCCGCGGAACCCGGGCGGCGGGTTGAACTGGTCGTACCGGGCCCCGAGCAGGCCCTGCGCCAGTGGGCTGTAGGCGATGACCAACCGCTCGTTGGCGTGCGCCCACGGGATCAGGTCGTCCAGCGGCTGTGACCTGGCCAGTGAGAACTCGACCTGGTCGGACAGCACCCGGCGGCCGAGCGCGTGCTCAGCGCGCCGCCAGCGGGCCAGGTCGTAGTTGGAGACGCCGACCTCGTCCACGATCTTCTCGTCCTGGAGCCGGCCCAGGCCACGCATCATGGTCTCCATGGAGAACAGCGGGTTGGGGAAGTGCGCCTGGTAGAGCGGGATCCGGTCGAGCCCCAACCGTTTGCGGCTGGCCAGCGCGCGGCGCCGGACATCGGCAGGAACCGGCAGCACGGGGGTGAACTTGGTCGCCACCACCACCCGGTCCGCGTCCGTGCCGAGCGCGTCGCCCAGGATCCGCTCGCTGCGGCCCCTGGCGTAGATCTCAGCCGTGTCGAACAGCGTCACGCCCAGTTCCAGGGCCCGCCCCACCAGAGCGCGGGCGGTCACCGCCGCGTACGCGTCGCCGTACCCCCACTCCCCGGACCCGAACTGCCACGTCCCCAGTCCGATCCTGCTCACCCTCGTCAGGCCGTCCACCTCGAGATACCGCACGTCGGTTCCTCCCCGGTCGTGATCCGGAATACGTCTGTCCATACGTACTCCCCCTCACCTTCGCGGAGCATTCCGCGCACGCCAAGACCCCGCGGCACGTCGTCCGCGAATCAGCACCTGCCGGCCGGACCGGATACCAAGGGCCGCTGACGTAGTAGGGCAGGTCCGCGGTGTACTCCACCGCCACCGCGCTGCTCCGCCGCCGGGATGCCGAGGTGGTGGGATGCCGAGGTGGTGGGATGGCAGGGTAGTGGGGTGGCGGGATGGCGGTGGCCCGCCAGCACCCCGGCCCCGCCTCGACCGTTACGTCCGCGTTCAGCCCACGAGCAGTTCAGGCGTACGGGCCGCAGCCGCGCAGCGTTCGGCGAACCCGAGGACCTGGAAGCTGTACTCGTTTCCGGCGATGCTGTTGGCGACCACGTGCGAGGAGCCGGGGAAGAGCCCGGCGTCAACGTACGGGGAACTCGTGCGCAGCGCCGCCGCGAACTCGGCGACGTAGTCCGCACGGGCGACCCAGAGGATGTCCAGCGCACCGAGGCGGTAGTGCACCGGCACACGTACGGAAGCGGCGACCTTGTCCCACTCCCGGAGCCAGCCGCCGACGACTTCCTTGAGCTCGGCCCGGACCGCGGGCTGGAAGGACTCGCGCCTGCTGCCCGCTTCGCGTACGTACTCCGGGATAGTCCACAGGGGCTGCATCTCGATCCTGCCCGCGATTTCCCCGAGGTTCGCGTACTCCTCGGTGGATTCGAAGTCCCAGGCCCCGATCATCGCCGGAGGCGGGACCTGGCCGATGTCGGCGACCGCCACGCCCAGCAGTGGCCAGGCCGGCTCTTCCGACTCGCCCCACAGGGAGGCCAGGTAGAGGCTGATCGCTCCGCCGATGGAGCAGCCGACGACAACGACACCAGGAGCGGTTCCCCGGTGTCGGTCCCACAATTCGCCGATGGCTTCATACAACCGCTCCGCGTTGGCCCGCATCAGTCCGGAGTCGGAGCCGGGCGGGAATCCGAGTGATTCGCTGCCGCCGGAACCGGGACGGTCGAGTGCGAAAGCGGGGAACCCGTTGAGCGCTGCCCGTTCCAGCTGTGAGTGGCCCGGGATGTCAAAACTCGCGGCATTGGCGCCGCCACCGTGTACGTAGACGAGGAGAGGCTTGCCCGCCTCCGCCACCGCCTCCGCCACCGGCAACGCAGCGCGGGCTGTGATTTTCCCCGCGAGCAGCGCGAGTTCCTCCCGTGTAACAGACATGAATTGTTCCTCCCTGAACACTGTTTCGTGCTCGTGACTAGTCGAAATGCCAAAGTACGGTTACCGGAACGGCCGTACTGACTGCGTCAGCTGGAATGCCGGGCGCTGACGGCCACGCCCTTGTCCCTCCCCGGTCAACTGAGGCGGGGGAAGAGTTGTCCGGCGTTGCGGGTGGTCAGCTCGCGCCAGGTCTCGCCGTCGGGCTGCCTGGCGGCATCCAGTGCGGCGACTTGCGCTGCGGCACCGTTGGCCGGTGTCCAGCAGTAGTCACTGCCGTACAGGAGCCGTTCGCTGCCGAACGCAGAGACCAGAGCCGGGATCTGGTTGGGGAACGGCGTGCCCGCCATGTCGAACCACAACTGCCGCATCTGTTGCTGGACAGTCACTCCGGCGGAGTCGCCGCCGAACACAGTACGGAACAGTTCCAGCCGGTCCGCCAGCAGCGGCAACGCCCCGCCACCGTGCGTGAAGATCCATTGGATGTTCGGGCGGCGGGCGGCGAGTCCGGACAGGACCAGGTCGGCGGCCGCCCGCGTGGAGTCGAAGATGAACTCAAGGGCGGGGCGCGGGCGACCGAGGCTCACGGCTTCGTGGCAGGTCGGGGAAGTGTGGTGGACGAACACCACCGTGCCGCGCTCGTCGAGTTCCTGCCACAGCGGATCGAAGCCTGGATCGCCGAGGTAACGGCCATGCGCGTTGGTCTCGATCGCGACACCGTCGCTGCCCAGCACTTCGAGGGCGTGTCGTGCCTCGGACAGCGAACCCTGCACGTCGGGCAGCGGCAGGGACGCGAAGTGGCCGAACCGGCCGGGGTGGGCCCGCGCGGTCGCGGCACCGAATTCGTTGACTTCCCGCGCCAGCGCCCGTGCGGCCTTGTCGTCACCGAAGTGCGTACCGGGTGAGGAGATCGAGAGCATGGACGTGCCCACTCCCCACTCGTCCATCAGTTCCACGTGGGCGGCAGCGTCCCAGGACGGCCAGCCGGGCATGCCGTCGGGCATCTGGTGCCCCGCGGCTTTGGCCGACTCCATGTACTGCTCGGTGACGAAGTGCGCGTGCACGTCGATGAGTTGCTGTGCGCGATCGCGCATGTCGTGCTCCCGTTCATGGTGCGGCCTGATGGCGCTCAGTGGGTCTACCAGGAGGCCGACGCCTGGGGAGGAGCGGCCAGCGTCTCCGGCGGTGTGCGCGATCCGCGGTTCAGATCAGCGGGGTGATCTGGTCGTCGCGGTTCAGCAGGGCTTTGCCGTACACCTCGTAGTTGACGGCCGGAAGGGTCACAGCGTGCCGCGCGGCCACGGCCGAGTCACGCCAGATGCGCTGTAGCGGGTTGGCGTCGGCGAAGCTGCCGGCACCGTGCGCGTAAAGCAACAGGTCGATCGCCTTGGTGATGTGCTCAAGCGCCCAAGCGGCGTCGGCGCGCACCCGGGTGCGCGCCAGGACGTCGGGATAGGTGCCCCGTTCCGCGGCCCGGTCGATGTCGTCGGCCGCGCGGAAGACGTGCAGGTGCGCGGTGTCGATCATCATGGCGGCCTCAGCGATCTGCGTCTGGAAGGCCACCGAGTCGGACTGCGCCGTGTAAAGGGTGTAGGCGATCGCCTTCTTGGCGGCCTTGTCCTTCACCAGTTCCAGCGCCTTACGGCCCATGCCGAGTTGCGGTCCGACCAGGACAAGCGCGAGCACAGGCGCGAGTGCGGAGCGGTACAGCTCCTCCTCGGTGTGTTCGGTCGCGTACCGGCCTTCGAGCGCGGGCGGCACCGACATGATGCGGTGGTCGGGCACGAACACGTCGTCGGCGATGAGGCAGTTCGAACCGGAGGAGCGCATGCCGGCGACGAACCAGTTCTCCTCGAAACCGAGGTCCTCGCGGGAGATCAGAGCGACGCCCTGGTCGACTGTCTCCCCTGCTTCGTTGACGATGGGGATTCCCATGACGGCCCAGTCGGCATGCCAGGAACCCGAGTTGTAGTGCCAGCGCCCGGTGACCCGCAGCCCACCGTCGACCTTGACTGTTTCGGCGCTGGGCGTGAGTACACCGGAAACCCTGGCGTCGGGGTTCGCCGCCCACACGTCGTCCTGGGCCTGCTCGGAGAGCAGGCCGGTGAGCCAGGCGCAGACGTTGCAGAGCGTCACGACCCAGGCGGTGCCACCGTCGGCTTCCGCGACGGCTGCGGAGGCTTCGAGCATGGTGCGTACCGAGGTCTGGTATCCGCCGTACCGCCGCGGCTGGGCGAGCTTGAAGACACCGGCGTCGGTGAGCGCGACGATGCTCTGTTCGACGACACGGCGGTCCTGCTCTCCCTGCGCGCTGTTGGCGGCCAAGAGCGGCTGGAGGTCCCGTATGCGGGCGAGGAGTTCGTCTGTCGAAGGGACGACGGGGGAAACAGGTGCGTGGCTGATGGTCATGGCCGTGCTCTCTCCAGACGGTTGGGGGTCAGCAGGCGCAGGCGACGGTCCGGACTGTGACGGGAGTACGGGGCCGCTCGCGCGTCGGGAGCAACGGCGCGGGCGGGTCCGTCCGTCATCAGCCGCTGTGACTTCCGGTCATGAACCCGGCCAGGTCCTCGGGCGCGAGGAACGACGGCGGTGGCGGCGGCCCCCAGTTGTAGAGGCCGCGCATGCCCTCCTGCGTGGCGGGGGTCCACAGTGCGTCGTCGACGATGCAGTCGAGGTCGGAGTAGTACTCGGAGAAGTTGCCTGCGGGGTCGCGCAGGTACCAGAAGAAGTTGGAGCCGATGTGGTGGCGGCCGAGTCCCCAGATGTGCCGTTCCGGGTGCCCTTCGAGCATCGCCGTCGCGCCGCGTCCGACATCGTCGACGTCGTCCAGCTCCCAGGCGGTGTGGTGCAGGAACGCGATCGGTGCCTGCTGGACCAGGACGTTGTGGTGATCGGTCGAGCAGCGCATGAAGGCCGCCAGACCGGGCACCGTGTCGCTGGTCCTGAACCCGAGGCCTTCGGTGAAGAAGCGCTGGGAACCGGCCTGGTCAGTGGAGCCGAGGACCACGTGCCCGAGCTTGCGCGGCCTGACAGGCGCCGTGCGCAGGATGCCCGGCGCGCGGGTGTCCGGTCGGACAGCGCTCCCCGGCGCGTTGTAGGGGGGGCACCGGCGTATCCGTCTGTGTGATCCGCTCGGCCACTTCGACGACCACGGTCGTCTCGGTGCCCGGGTCGTAGGCGCGGATACCGTTCGGCAGGCGGACGGCGGGGATCTCCAGACCCGCCAGCGCCGACGCGACGCGGTCGATGTCGTCGGGGTCGTCCGCACCGACCCGCAACTCAAGGAGCCTGCGACGGTCGCCGTGGACCAGCCGGAGCTGCTCACCGCCGTCGGCCGTGGTGAACGTCTGCGCCGGCCCGTCGGTTCCATGGTCGGTTCCCGTCGGGCCAAGGCCGAAGTCCGCGTAGTACGCGCCGGTCGCGCCTACGTCAGGCACCGCCATGGTGATCTGGTTCAGTCGGTGCAAGGGCATGTCCGCTTCGTTCCTCTCAGCCGTGTCCGACGGAGCCGGGTCCGCCGACGAGTTCGTTGCGCAGTTCGCCCACACCTTCGACGTAACTGACCAGGGTCGTGTCCGGGCGCAGGAACCGCTGGGGTTCGCGCGCCATACCGACGCCGGCGGGCGTGCCGGTGAAGATGATGTCGCCGGGCAGCAGCGGGCACACAGCCGACAGCCGCGCGACGAGTTCTGGGATGCTGAAGATCATGTCGCGGGTACGGCCCTGCTGCAGCACCTCTCCGTCGAGCAGGCAGCCGAGCCCCAAGTCGTCGGGATCGCCCAGCTCGTCGGGGGTCACCAGGCTCGGGCCAATCGGGGCGAACCCGGGAAAGGACTTGCCGAGGGAGAACTGCGGGACGGGCCCGGCCAGTTGCACCGTACGCTCGGACAGATCCTGACCGACCATCAGGCCCGCGACGTGCTTCCAGGCCCCGGACTCGGAGACCCGCTCAGCAGTCCTGCCGATCGCCACGACCAGCTCGACCTCCCAGTCGACGGAATCGCTGGGCAGGACCACCTGGGAGTAGGGACCGGTGATCGACGTCGGGAACTTGGTGAAGACCGGCGGCGAGTCCGGACGCGCCAGCTTGGCCTCCCTCGCGTGCTCGGCGTAGTTCAGGCCGATCGCGAACACCTGCCGCGGAGCTGGTGTCGGTGCGCCCAGCTGCGAGGTCTCGACGGTGAAGTCACTGTCCCGGGTAGTTCCCGAGGCCCAGTCCCGCAGCGCGTCCCAATGATCGAACAGGGCTTGCGGGTCGGAGGGAAAGCGGCCGTCGCTCGCCTTCCCGATGTCCAGCCCGCGCCCGTCCTGGTCGATCAAGGCGGCACGGCCGGCGACGTTGGCGATTCGCATGAGAACTCCGAGCTGGTTCAGCGGGCTTGTGTCACCTACATGACGGAGTCGGTGGGGTGGATGTCGTCATCCTGGTCACTCTTCAGCCAACCGTCAATAGAAAATCGATTTTTAGATGAACAAACCGTCTACCTATAGGAGATCGTTTTAGACTGGTAGCGTGACCGCCCTCAGGGGACAAGCGCAGCGGGACGACTACAGGTGGAGGTGCCGGCGGCATGAGCGGAACTACGAGGACCGGGGAGCACGGACTCCCGCCCATCTGGGAGCCCGACCCCTCCGGCGCGGCCACCAGCGTCCTGGCGTCGTTCACACGCGCCGTCGAGGAGCAGTACGGCCTCCGGCTGGACACCTACCAGGACCTCTGGCAGTGGTCCGTTGAGCACGTAGCCGAGTTCTGGTCGAGCATCTGGACGTTCTTCGAGATCAGCCCCGGAACGCCGCCGGCTCCCGCCCTCACGACCACGGAGCTGCCCGGCGCCCGGTGGTTCCCCGGCGCACGGCTCAACTTCGTCGACCGCGTATTCACCGGCCGCCCTCCGGACGAGGTCGCCATCATCGCGGTGACAGAGGCCGGGGCCACGGAAACACTCACCCGGCGCGAACTGGAGCAGCAGGTCACGAACGTCGCCGGGCAGCTGCGCGCATTCGGGGTGAGCCCGGGTGATCGCGTGGTGGGCTACCTGCCCAACGGTGCCGCCGCAGTAGTCGCGTTCCTGGCGACGGCGAGCCTCGGAGCCGTCTGGTCGAGCTGTGGGCAGGACTACGCGGCAGCGGCGGCAGCCGGCCGGCACGCCCAACTGGAGCCCAAGGTGCTGATCTGCGCCGACGGGTACCACTTCGCCGGGCGCCGCCACGACCGCCGGTCAGCGGCGGTACGCCTGGCCGCGCTCCTGCCGACGGTCACAGCCGTGCTGCATGTGCGCCACCTCGGTCTGGACCCTGAGGAGTTCGCGGTCCCCGTGCTCGAGTGGACCACAGTGGTCAGGCGCCCCGTGCCAGGCCCGTTGCACATCGAGCCGGTGCCGTTCGACCACCCGCTGTGGGTGCTGTACTCCTCCGGCACGACCGGCGTGCCGAAAGCCATCGTGCACGGACATGGTGGCGTGGTTCTGGACGGCCTGAAGACGCTGGCACTGCACCTTGACATGACCAGCCGCGACCGCCTGTTCTGGTACACCACCACGAACTGGATGATGTGGAACTTCACCGTCGAAGCCCTGCTCGTTGGAGCTTCACTGCTCTTGTACGACGGCAACCCGGCGCGTCCACACACCGATCAGCTCTGGCGGCTGGCGGCGGAGCACGGTGTCACTGTCCTGGGGACCAGCCCGGCATACCTGCTGGCCTGTGAGCGAACCGGCACACGCCTCACCGAGCAGTACGACCTGAAACCGCTCCGGCTCCTCGGGGCGACGGGTTCACCGGTACCGGTGTCGTCCTTCCACTGGGTCCGCGACCAGTTCGACGGACGCCTGCCACTGGTATCCGTGTCGGGCGGGACCGACGTGGTGTCGGCGTTGGCCGCGTGGGCGCCGAACCTGCCGATCTGGCCGGGCGAGATCTCCGCCCCCGCACTCGGCGTCGCACTGGACTCTTTCGACAGCAGCGGCAAGTCGGTGCGCGGAGACGTAGGCGAACTCGTCGTGACCCAGCCGATGCCGACGATGCCCCTGTACTTCTGGAACGACCCGGACGGCAGCAAGTACCGCAGCAGCTACTTCGATGTCTACGACGGTGTGTGGAGGCACGGCGACTGGATCACTATCACCGAACGCAACAGCATTGTGATCCACGGCCGTTCGGACGCGACCCTCAACCGGCAGGGCGTCCGGCTCGGCAGTTCGGACATCTACGAGATTGTCGAAAAGATCCCCGCCGTACGCGATTCACTCGTCGTCGGCCTCGACCTTCCGGACGGAAACTACCGGATGCCCCTGTTCGTCGTGGTCGACGGCACACTCGACAACGCACTGCGCACCACAATCAACGAGCACCTCCGTCGCGACGCCTCACCCCGGCACGTACCGGACGAGATCATCGCGGTTCCCGCCATCCCGCGCACCCGTACCGGCAAGAAACTCGAAGTGCCCGTCAAGCGGATCCTGCTCGGCGCCGAACCCTCCAGCGTGCTCAGCCGCGACGCCATCGATGACCCGGCCGCTTTCGACGCGTTCATCGCCCTCGCACGCCGGACTGGAGCCACAGCTGACGGCTGACCAGCAGATCCTCGACCGAGCCACCGGCGATCCGGTCCCCGTCGGCGTGCCGGTGGCCGCAACCGTCAGGCAGTCGCCCCGCCGCGGGCCTCGCCTTCGCCAACAGCACGCTCGGCATAGCAGGTGAGCAGCGATGTCGTGAGGTTGATGTGGTCAGTGAGTACAGCGACAGCGCGATCGCTCTCACGGTCGAGCGCCGCTTCCATCAACGCCCGGTGTTCACCGGCCACGTCGCGTTTCCCCTGCTCCGCCGCGAGCGGTCCGGACCAGCGCCGATACAGTTCAGCCCGGTCACGAAGCCGCGCCGCCAGGTCGCGAAGCCGCGGGCTGGGCGAAGCACTGATCAGCGCATCGTGGAACATGGCATGCGCGACGGCCCACTCGTCGGTGATGGCCATCGCCGACTCGTCCTTGAGGAACCGAGTGCGCGTCAGTCGGTGATGTGCCCCGACGATGAGCGTCTCGTACTCGACGTCGGCACGCTCGATCGCCTCACGCAGCGCGGCACCCTCGATGAGTACACGCACCTTTGTCAAGTCGAGCAGGTCCTCTATGTCCAGCGACACGACGGAGAACCCCAGTTGGGGAGCCGCCACCACCAGGCCTTGCTCGGTCAGTCGGGTGAGTGCCTCACGGACGACCGAAAGACTCACCCCGAAACGGTCCGCGAGCACACGGGGGCTCAGCCGCGCCCCCGGCGCGAATACTCCGGCCAAGATCTCCGAGCGCAGCTCGACACGGACCGCGACGCTCAGACTCGGCGGGGCACCGTCATCGGAGACCCCTCCGTCCAATCTGCGAACGGATTGACGACTCCCACCCTGTCGTGCCGACAACGCGCTGCCCCCTGGTGTTTGAAATAAATTGCAACCTGAGCCTAGCCGATTTGAATAAACCTACGCGCCAAACCATAGGATGATCGATTTTCCGCCGCGAGTTCAACCCGCTCCTGAGACCACCGAAGCCACCGCTGCCGGCGAGCTGCTCCGAAGGGCGTTGTCAGACATCCCATGACGTCGGGTGTCTGAAAGTGCCCACTCAGCGAACCGGGCCACCGGCGCGGTGCGGCCTCCGGTAACCCAGCCGGAATAAGGACCCGCCATGCCACCTGACAGCAGATCACCACGGGCACCGGGCTGCCTTCGGTGGCCTGATACCAGGCCGCCGCCGGGCCCGGTACGTCCCAAGCCGGATCGCATCGCCGGGAACTCCAATGACTTGACAACGCCGCCTGCGCGCCGGGTACAGGACCAATGCCACTACGTCGGGCAACCAGCGAACAGGCAGGGGCTTCGGCGACCGAAATTCCACTCAAGGAAATCTCAGCCCGCAGTAGCGAGGACCAACGGAAGAACTTGCGCACTGCCTGCCTGGCGGAGCAGGCGAGCGGCAACCGCGAGGGTCCAGCCGGAGTCTGTGTAGTCGTCCACAAGCAGGACGGGGCCGGGAGAGTCGGCCAGTGCGGCAGCCAACTCCGCAGAGACAGCGAAAGTGCCGGACAACGCCCTGAGACGTTGGGCTGAGTTGCTGCGGCGTGCCGCGCGCGAGCCGTCCGGCCCGATGTGGGTCAGCGTTCCCAGGAAGGGAAGCCGGCCGACGGTCGCGATTCCCTGGGCGAGGGAACCGATCAGTTGTGGACGGCTCAGCGACGGCACAGCGACGACTCCCACCGGCCGGGCGGAGGCGTCCGGAGCATTCGACGCCCAGCCGCCCGGGGAGCGCGCCCAATCGGCGAGAACCGTCACCGCGGCCTTCAGGACATCGTCGGGGACCGGCCCGTCGGGCGTGTTCCCGGCCAGTAGCGGGCGCAGTCGGTTGCCCCAGCCGATGTCCGAGAGCCGCCCCAGGGCCCGCCCGTTGGAGCACTGCTCAGTGGTTGTGATGCGGCCCTTGAGGTTGATGCCCAACGCGGCCATCCCCGTCGGCCACATCCGGCGCGGCCCAACCTCCACACCGGGGCGGTCCAGTTCCTTCGCGGCCCCTGTCAGCGCGTCCGCCGAAACTGCGGAATCGACCCAGACCCCGGCGCAGTTGTCGCATCGGCCGCAGGGGACCGCGCCCTCGTCGTCCAGTTGCTGACGCAGGAACTCCATCCGGCACTGGGATGTGCTCACATAATCGCGCATGGCCTGCTGCTCTGCGGCCCGCTGCCGGGCGACCCACGCGTAGCGCTCAGTGTCGTACACCCAGTCAGTTCCCGTGGCCGTCCATCCGCCCTTGACCCGCTTGACAGCGCCGTCGACGTCCAGCACCTTCAGCATGGTCTCCAGCCGGGTACGCCGAAGGTCCACCGCCGCTTCCAGCACGGGTACGGACAGCGGGCGTCCCGCCTCAGCGAGGGCTGAGAGGGTCTGCCGAACCTGAGCCTCGGGCGGGAAAGCGGTATCGGCGAAGTACTTCCAAATCGCCTCGTCCTCCTTGCCCGGCAGCAGCAGCACATCGGCGTGGTCCACGCCACGGCCCGCACGCCCCACCTGCTGGTAGTAGGCGATCGGCGAGGACGGCGAACCGAGGTGGATCACAAAGCCGAGGTCGGGCTTGTCGTAACCCATACCCAGTGCTGATGTCGCGACCAGCGCCTTGACCCGGTTTGCCAGCAGATCCGCCTCGGCCTGGAGCCGGTCGGCGTTCTCCGTCTTTCCGGTGTAGGAGGCCACGCGGAAGCCGCGCTGCCGTAGAAAGGCGGTGGCCTCTTCGGCGGCGGAAACGGTGAGGGTGTAGATGATCCCGGAACCCGGCAGCCCGTCCAGGTGTTCGGCGAGCCAGGCCAGCCGGTGCGCCGCGTCCGGCAGCTGCACCACACCCAGCCGCAAGCTTTCCCGCTCCAGCGGGCCGCGCAGCACCAGGGCTTCGCCGGCACCGGTGCCCAGTTGCTCGGCCACATCGGCGGTCACCCGCGCATTGGCGGTCGCCGTGGTGGCCAGCACCGGCACACCGGGGGCAAGCTCGGCGAGCATCGCCCGCAGTCGGCGGTAGTCGGGGCGGAAGTCGTGCCCCCAGTCGGAGATGCAGTGCGCCTCGTCGACCACCAGCAGACCGGTCGTGGCGGCGAGCTTGGGCAGCATCTGTTCGCGGAAATCCACGGAATTGAGGCGTTCGGGGCTTACAAGGAGAACATCCGTCTCGCCGCGTTCGACCTCCGCGTAGATGGTGTCCCACTCCTCCGGGTTGGCCGAGTTGATGGTGCGTGCCTGGATTCCGGCCCGCGCCGCCGCCTCGACCTGGTTGCGCATCAGTGCCAGCAGCGGCGAGATGATCACCGTGGGGCCGGCTCCGCGCCGCCGCAGCAGAGCGGTGGCGACGAAGTACACCGCCGACTTGCCCCAGCCGGTGCGCTGCACCACCAGTGCCCTGCGGCGTTCCTCCACCAGTGCCGCCACTGCGAGCCACTGGTCCTCCCGCAGCCGCGCCGACCCCGCCGGAGCGCCGACGAGTTCAGCGAGGATGACGTCGGCTTCATTGCGGAGTTCCAGGTTGTCCATGCCCCTATGCAACCCGATAGCACGGACAATCGGCCAACTCGCTGCGTGCGGCATTCTGCTCGCAGTCGGTCCACCAACCGCCCAATCGGAGACGGTCAGGGGAGAGTCCTTGGCCGCAACTAGCCCAGATCGGCGCATTTACGCAGGTCAGGGCACAAGTGCCACCAAGAATTCGAATGCCTCCCTGGTTCTGTGGACCGAAGCGCCCGCACAACACAGTCACCGCCGGACGGCTGCGCCGGGCCGGGGCCCCGGCAGTGCCGCCGCTCGTCCCCGCCGTCGAGGGGTGAGTCCGACGGCTCTCACCCCGTACGGGCGTACGGCCAGAAGAGATGCAGCCCTTGTGCCCCACAAACGGTGACTAATCCCTCATTTGTCCCTGTTGCTGGCTGCACGTATGTGCGGCGAGAATCAGAACCGAGCACCCCGCGGAAATGTCGCAGAGCAGTCGTACGGTGCTGTTCTGTGGCGGTTTGCCGCGTCCGCGCCGGACGGGAAGGAGGACCGTGATCCCCGCCGCCCCACGACCTCCGCATCAACGTCCTTTGACGCCGTCGCTCAGCACCCCGCCACAGTCGCTGGCGCAACCTTTGTCGCAACCCTTGTCCCTGCCCTTGTCGCAGTCTTCACCGCAGTCTTCACCGCAGTCTTCACCGCAGTCTTCACCGCAGTCTTCACCGCAGCCCTTGTCGCAGTCTCCGCCGCGATCCATACCGTTGTCCGGTCTGCACCGGCCGCCGGCCGGCCTGCTGGCCGGCCTGCCGGCCGCCGGCGCGGCCCGGCCACCCCTGACGGCCACCGGCCCGGCGACGGCCTTCGGGCGGCCACCCCGCCCCGGGGACCGCGCGTCCGGTGCCGCCCGGCTCCTTGATCCGGAGGCCTGGCAGGAGTTGGGTGTCCCGCTGCTGCGCGATCCGCGCGCCGTCGTTTCCTGGCTGCACGCGCTGCACCAGCCCGTCCCCGGCACCGCGGTGGTCGCGGTCCTGGACAGCGCGGAGCGGGCCGTGGCGAGCGCCTCGTTCCCGGTGGGCCGACAGCCGACGGACGGCTGGCGGTGCCGCAACACCCTGCTGGCGCACCTGCGCCGGATCGTCCCCGACGACCTGCGCCGCAGCCACCCTGTGCGCACCACGGTCCTGCTGGTCTGCCGCCCCGGCGGAAAGGTCTGGCAGCCCGACGACGGACGCTGGATGTGGGGCCTGTCGGACGCGTGCACACTGCACGGTCTGCGCTGCGGCGCGTTCCTCGCACTCGGCGAGGACGGCTGGGAGACGGTCGGCGACGGGCGTTCCGGACGCACGCCGTCCGTGTCCGGCACCGGCGCTGAGGTCGTCCCGATCCGCGCGGAGCCGCCGGACACGCCAAGGCTGCGGGCGCTGCCGACGGCGTAGCGGAGCCGGAGCCGCCTGAGTCGTCCTACTCCTGGCGGGACAGCCAGTCGGCCAGGTCGCGGGTCACGGCGACCGCGTGGTCCCGGATGAGCCTGTCGGCCTTCAGCCGGTTCGGCAGGTAGTCCTCGTGGAAGCCGCGGATGCCGGTGACCAGTTTGCGGACCCCGAACAGATGGGTGAACGCCAACTCGTCGCCGATGTCGTACGCGTCCTGCCAGATCTGCCGGTCGGGCCCGCCGAGCGTGGTGTACGCGTAGCGGTTGAGGTAGGTCGACAGCATGTCGATCACATTGCTGCAGGTGCGGTACTGCTGCAGCCGCAGGGTGTCCTCCTGCTCGCTCAGGAAACGGTCGAGCAGCTGGGCTATGGAGGGGGAGTCCGACATGGTCCGAACGCTAGCCGATGATCCCGGTTGTGCGGCCCGAAATCAGTCGATCATGCTCGGAACGCTGCTCCGGCGGCCGGATCCACAGCGTTTCGAGCATGATCGACGGAAAAATCAGACCGGCTCGCCGCAGACGTAGGCGGTATCGGCACCGGAGACGGCCGCGGCCAGCACTGCGGCGGCCTGCGTCACGTCAGCGAAACCGTTGACCGCGACGACCACGATCGGGCGGCGCACGTCGCGGCGGTCGAGTGCGGAGGCGTAGAAGACGTCGCCGCCCCCGGTGGCCTGACGCCAGTACGCGTCCGCGCCGAAGGACTGCTCGTGCTGCTGCCACGGGTGCGGGTCACCGGTGGTCAGGACGAGGATCCCGGCGGGGTCCGCGCCCTCGTCGAGCAGCCGGTCCACGGTCGCGTCGGCGGTGTCCAGCGCGTCGGCGGCGGTGGCCTTGATGTGCTGGACGCGCGGGTCGGTGCCCCGGGCCGCAGCCTTGGGGGCCGGGGCCGGGGCCGGGGCCGGGGCCGGGGCCGGGGCCGTGGTCTGGGCCCGGGGGCCGGGGACCTTGGCGGCGGGGGCCTTCGGCGCGGGGCGGGGCCCCGGCTTCGGCGCCGCCGGGCGCGGCGGTCCTGGCTTGGGGGCTGCGGGACGCGGAACGTCGGAGGGGAGCTGAGCGGACGGCGAGGGTGCCACGGGCTGTGCAGTCACAGGATTCGAAGTCATCAATCGTGTTCGGGGACTCGGCGGATTGTCGGTGCCGCGGGGGGACTGCTGAAGGTCTTCAGCGATCCCCCGGGGGAGCGGACGGAACCGACGCGTGCGGTGTGCGCGGAGATCGCGAGGTGAAGCGCGGGATGGATGTCCGTTTTCCGGAGAACACACGCGACATGGTAGGCAGTCTTATCAAACCCGTCCACGGTGTGCGAAGACGGGGGTCGTTCCACTGGGCCGTACGGGCAACCCCATGCCCGGCGACCGTCTGCCGGACGGCTCCACGGAGCACCGCTGCCCTGGTGCGGCGACGCAGCCTCCGACCGACCGGCCCTACTCTGCGTCAACTGCGACACCGTGCTCTGTGACCAGTGCGGCCAGCCCTTCAGAGTACCCCTGGCCGACCGCCCGCAGCCGCCAGGAGCCGCTGTGGCGGTACACCTCGGTCAGGATCATGACGGTCTCCGGCCCGCCGGACAAGCGGAATTCCGCCAGCCGGCGACGGCTGACCGGATCGACGACCGCCACAGTGGCGGAGACGTCGGCGAAGGTGTGGTCGCCCGTCCCGGTGTCCAGGGCGAGGGCGACGAGTATCCGGCTGCGCCCGCCCGGCAGTGCTTCGGTGTCCAGGTCGACGGAGTCCGCGGCGCGGTCGCCCTCCCGGAGTTTCCCGGCCAGGCCGACGGCTCCTGACGGGTGTACAGGCTGGTTGTAGAACACGAGGTCGTCGTCGCCGCCGACCCTGCGGTCGTCGTCCAGGACGAGCACGATCACGTCGGCGTCCGCGGTCTCCGGGCCGGACCAGGCGGCCTCGATGCGCAGGGTGCCGCGGAACGGGCCCAGTTCGCTGATCACGACCGCCTGGCCGCGGGCGAGCGCCCGGGGCGGCCCGGACTGGGCGGGCGCAGACAGGGCCGGCGCGGGAGCTGCCGCCGGGGCCGCGGGTGCCGCCGCTGAAGGCACCACGGGGGGCGCGGCGGTCGGGGACGCGGACTCCGGCGGGGCGGTCGGCCCTGGTACGGATGACCCGGCGGCCGGCAGTTCGGCCGACTCCTGGGCCGGTCCGGCGGCCCTCGTGCGGTCCTGCCGGGAGCGTCCGGCCTCCGGGACCGGCACAGTGCCCGGGGCGGGCGGCGGCGGGATCGACGGCAGTGCCGCGGTCCTGGCCTGCGGGTTGGCCGCGAGGGTGCCGGGCGGCGGCCTGACCGGCTTGGGCGGTGGCGGCCCGGTGACGTCGGCGACGGTCACCTCGGCCGCTTCGAGGCCGCCGAACGCCTCGTCGGCCGTTGTCACATCATTGTTGACGTCGTCGGTGTCGTAGCCCGGGGTGTTGCCCGCCCGGGGCATGAGGAAGCCGCTGGTGGTGCGTGGGGCGGGCACGCCGGGGCCGACCCACGGGTCCGGCGCGGGGGTGCGCGGGGCGGGCGCGGTCTTCTCGTGCACGGCGGAGTCAGCGGCGGTGTCCCGCTCGCGTTCGAGGTCGGCGAGCAGTGCCAGGAAGACCGGTTCGATCAACACCCGGATGCCGCGCTGCCGGGCCCAGTAGGTCCTGTCGGCCGATTCGTCCGGGTCGGCGACCACCAGGACGTCGACCCGGTCGTGGATGCCGCCGGCCAGGGTCAGGTGGGCGCGGGCCATCCGGCGTTCCAACTCGGGCAGGCCGATGGCGAGGTAGCCGTGGAACAGCACGCAGAGGCCCGCGTCCAGGCGACGGCCCCGGGCCAGGATGCGCGGGTCGACGCCAGGTGTACCAGCCGAGGGCGTGGCGGCGTCGCCGGCCATGGTCAGGATGTCGTCGACGGCCGTGCGGGGGATCCCCAGCTGCCGGGCGACCCGGCTCAGGTCTGCCCGTTCCTCGCGGTCGACCACGGGCCCGGCGGCGACCATCGAGGCGGCGAGGGAGGTCACGTAGAGCCGGTCGAGGTCCTTGCGCTGCTGCTCGTCGATGCCCAGCGAGGCGGCGAGTTCGACCAGGTCGTGCGCTTCCTCGAAGGTGATCACGCGGTCTTCGAGGGCGGCGTCGAGTACGGCGAGGTAACTGTCGGGGCCCTCCCCCACACCGACCGGCGGGCCGCCGACGCGGGCCTGTTCCAGGTAGGCCACGGCGTGCCGGCGGCGGGTCTGCTCGGCCTCGGCCCGGACCCGGCGCGCGGCGTGCGCTTCGTCCCGGGTGAAGGTCTTCGGCTCCTCAGCCTTACGGCGTGGCCAGTTCAGCGAGGCCGCGACCGTCCGGGCCTGCTGCCAGTGGCGCAGGTCGCCGGCCCCGTCGGCGAGGTAGCGCTCCAGGAGCCGGGCCGCGCCCATCGCCTTCGCCGCCGCGCCGTGGCCGGTGTCCAGCGGGATACCGGCCGCCTCGCAGCACGCGGGCAGCGAGAAGCGCGGGGCGTCCGGAAGGAACTGCGGGGCCTCGCGCATCGTGCACAGTGTGGTGAGCGGCGGCAGTGCGGGCCGGCTGCGGCGCTCGAACTCGCGTTCAAGGAAGCCGATGTCGAACCGGGCGTTGTGCGCGACCACCACTCGCTGCTGGAGCAGCCTGGCCAGCCACGGCGCGATCTCGGCGAAGGCCGGCGCCTCGACGATGTCGTCGTCGAACAGTGCGTGGTTCTCGAAGTCGCCGACCGGGCCCTCGGGATTGACGAGCGTGGCGAAGAAGTCGGTGACCTGGCCGTCCAGGTCGCATTGCGCCACCGCGATCTCCACGATGCGGTGTCGGTGCGGGGACAGGCCGCTGGTCTCCACTCCGACGACGGCGTATCCCGGGCAGTGCAAGCGGTCACCGATGCGCACAGTCACCTCTCCATGATCGCGTGCCCGGCGGACGGACGGGACGAAGGCACCGGGCAAGCGGAACCCATTCCCCCGTACCCACTGTTTTTCCGCAATCTATCGCGCGCGACCGACGCCCGTGCGGGTCCTGCCCGCGCCTGGGATCCGCGCTGGTTCCTGAGCGCCCGTCAGGTGGGGCGCGGGGCCGCCGGGGAACGGCTGGGCGGCAGGCGGCGCGAACGTGGGCTGCGGCGGCACGCCACCGACCGGCGCGGGGTCAGAAACCGAGTCCCAGCTGGCCGCCACCCTCAAGGTCGCTCCGGACCCGCTTCAGGTGCTTCCACTGCGGAAGGTCGTCGAGGTAGGCCCAGGACAGCCGGTGGTACGGGGTGGGACCCAGTTCGGCGAGCGCCGCGCGGTGCGTCGGTGAGGGGTAGCCGGCGTTGGACCCGAAGGCGAACCGCGGGTAGTCGGCGTCGAGGCCGGCCATCATCGCGTCCCGGTGCACCTTTGCGAGCACGGAAGCCGCCGCGACGCTGACGCTCACCTGGTCGCCCTTGACCACCGTACGCACCGGCCACGGGGAGCCGAGGAAGTCGTGCTTGCCGTCGAGGATCACCGCGTCGGGCCGGACCGGCAGGCCGTCGAGCGCCCGGACGGCCGCCAGGCGCAGTGCGGCGGTCATGCCCAGCGCGTCGATCTCCTCAGCCGAGGCTTCACCGAAGGCGTACGCCGTCACCCACGGGTCGAGTTCCACGACCAGCGTCTCGCGGCGGCGGGCGGTGAGCAGTTTCGAGTCGGTGAGCCCGGCGGGCGGGGTGCTGAGGTCCGTCACCGCGGCGGCGACCAGCAGGGGTCCCGCCCAGGAACCGCGCCCGACCTCGTCCACTCCCGCGATGGTGTGCGCCCCGGCGGCCTTCAGTTCGAGTTCGACCTCGTACGTAGGACCCGTCCGTACCGGATTCTGCTTTTCGGTCTTGACTTCGGTCTTCTTTTCGCCCGCGTTCTTCATCGCGGACCACGGTAGTGGAGCGGCACGGTCCTCCAGTGCCGTTCTACGGGCGCCCCACGGCCGCCCTGTGGTCCGCCAACTGCCGGTGGAAGGTCTCCTGGTCGAGCACGGGGAGGTCTTCGAGCACCGCGAAGCCGCCGGGCCGCAGGCCGCCTTCGTCGTCGGTGGCGACGAGGTAGGGGCGCAGGTGCGGCTTGAGCCGGATCAGATCGTGGACCAGGAGGGAGGCGGGGATGTGTGCGCCCTCCGCAGTCGTGCGGCCGGTGACGGCAGCGGCGCGCAGCACGCCGATCCGGGCGCGCAGTCCGTCGCCGGTGTCCGGGGCATCCGGGCTGTCCGGGACGTCCGGGGTTTCCGCTGAGGCTGCCTCCGGAGTCCCGTCCGGCGCGCGCCGGGCCGCGAAACCGTCGAGCGGGTCGGCGGGGACGCACCCCGCGGCCAGGCCCACCACCAGTTCGTCACGGCGGTAGGAACGCCAGTCGGCACGTACGGACTCCAGCGCGGTCAGCGCGTCGGCGAGGTCCGCGGAGCCGTAGACCCGGGCGGCGGTCTGGTCGGCGGCGCGCTCCTCGCGGGCGACGAGGGGCGCGGTGACCTTGGCGTAGCGGCGGGCGAAGGCGCGGGCGGCCTCCGCGCACCAATCGTGGCGCCCGGCGGTCTCGGCGAGTCCGGCGACCAGGTCCACCCCGTGGACGGCCAGGGCCTCCAGGACGTTGGGCCGGCGGCGGCGCGCGTGGCCGAGCGCATGTGCGACCACAAGTTGCAGTTGCCGCTCGTTCAGGGACAAAGGCAGGGCCGCACCCAGTATCAGGTGCCGGCGCAGGGCAGGACCCGGGCGGCGCAGCGCGCGCAGTTCGCACACGGTGCCGCCGGTGAGGACCAGGCCGTCCGGCTCGGGTACGTCCAGTTCCCGCGCGGTGGCCCGGACCAGGCGCCACAGGCCCGGCTGCTCGCGCCGGGTGGGGGCGAGACCGACCGGCAGCCTGCGGGGTCCCGAGGTTTCCACGGCGAGTGCCACGAGGGCGGTCAGGATCTCGGCCACGATCACCAGCGGGCCGCCGATGAATCCGGGACCACTGATGATCATTCCGAGGAACGCGGCAGCGAGGATGAACGGCAGTGCCAGTACAACGCACAGCACGACGAGCATCGCGACCGCGAGCGCCGCTCGGAGAATGTCCCGGCCGCCGGTTGTGCGCACGCTTTTTGTCCTGTCCACGACTGACCTTTCCCCTCCACCCGACGGACGTCCTGCGCTGCCGGACGCGCCCGTTCCGCCGTACTGGACAGACCCTAGCGTTCGTTTGTTCGAGCAAACCGGCAGACTCGGCGAACACTGGTCAGGAATCCGAGCAATCCCTACGATTCACGGCATTCCAGACGCAACCGATCGCAGTACCCCACCAATTGACGCCCCGACATTTGAGGGAGTTCCCGGATTTCTGGGACCGCGGGGACGGTCTACCGTCAGAGGATGACCGGCACGGAGCCACCCGCGGACCAGGCGCCCGACGGATCCGGGTTCTCCGGCAGTCAGCCCGTGCGTCCCGTCCTGCGCGGCCGGCGGTCCACCGTGCGGCTCGGCGACGAGGTCTTCCTGTGGACCCGCGGCCGGGTGACCCGCCGAATCCCGTTCGCCGCCGTCACCACCGTGGACCTGAGCCCGGGACTGGTCCGGATAATCCTGGCCGACGGCAGCGCCCCCATCGACGTGACCTGCCCCAGCGCGACGGAGGCTGAGCTGTTCACCGTCGCAGCCCGGCGCGAGTTGGCCGGCCCCGGGCGGCGGGTGGACCTCAGCGCGTGGATCACTCTGGAGCGCCGCCCCCGGCTCTCCCCGGGACGCCGCTGGCTGGCGTACGCCGGGCTGTTCATCGCGGCTGCGGCGATCCTGCCCAGCACGGCACCCGACGACCTGCTGGCCTTCGCCGCCGCGGTGGTGTTCGCCCTGCCCGTCGCCGCAGCCTGCACCGGGTCCCTGTTCCGCCGGATCCGGTTGCGGGTGCGGCTGCGCAGGCACGGCGTGACGGTGCACGCCGAGGTGCTCGGGCCACCGGTCACCGATCCGCGTGTCCCGCCACCCCGCACGGTGCGGTTCGTGACCGTGGACGGACGGCTGCGTGAGATCCCCGCCGAGCGGTTGTACTTCGCCGGGGAAGTCGACCCCGGGCCCGCGGAAGTGACCTACGTGCCCGCCGAGCCGGCCCTGGTGGGACGCCCGCGCCTGGGCCCCGAGGGCTGGGCGGGACTGATCGCCTCCATCGTGTTCGCGGTGCTCCTGTGGGGGATCCCCATCAGCTACGCCGCGCTTCTGTTGCTGCGGTGACCGGCGGCACCACAAGCCAACCACCCGGTCACTCCTGGGAGAGCAACAGTAAAAATCGTGTGACATTAACGACAAGTAAGCCCATAATTTATTATCCGGGCGCTCGCAGACCCCTCCTTCTGGAAGACTTAGACCGTGTGACGACAGTTGGCTCTGAAGCGACCCCCGAGCTGGGCGATGACACTGCCCTGGGCGACAACACTGTGAAGAACAGTGATCCGCCCCGGGGACGGTTGCGCGCCCTGGGAATCGTGCTCGCCGAGCGGCCGTACCTGATCACCGCCGCCCTGGTGCTGATCCTGGCGGTCACCGGCATCAAGGGCCCCGACTGGCCGGCCCAGATCTTCCGCACCCAGCTGATCCGCGACCACGGTGCCCTGCTGTGGAACAACCAGTGGTACGGCGGTCATCTCCTGCCCGGCTACAGCATGATCTCCCCGCTGATCGCCAGCGGGATAGGCACCCGCACGCTGACCGCCATCGCGTGTGTGTCCTCCGCCTGGGCCTTCCACAAGCTCAACATCGGCCGCACACCGCTGGCCCGGGGCGTGGGGGCCATCTGGTTCGCCGTGATGATGTCGGTCGAGTACCTCATCGGCCGCACCCCCTTCGTCCTCGGCGTCGCGCTCGGCCTGCTGGCCCTGCTCGCCGCCCGCAAGGGCTACCTCGGCTGGGCGGCCGTCGCGGCGCTGTTCGCCGGTCTCGCGTCGCCCCTGTCGGGAGCCTTCCTGCTCCTAATCGGCGCCGCGTGGGTCCCCCGTACGCGGGAATGGCCGACCCGGTTCTCCTTCGCCCCCGCGCTGGTCGGCATCGCCGCGTCGCTGGCGTTCCCCAACGCCGGCGACTTCCCGTTCCCGTGGTGGCGCTTCTGGCCGATCGTGGCCTTCGCCGTCGTCGGTCTGGTGCTGGTGCCCAAGGAGCAGAAGACCGCCCGCCGCTTCCTGATCCTGTACGCCGCCTCCGCGGTCGTGTTCTTCTTCATCCCGACCTCACTGGGCGGCAACCTGGCCCGCCTCGGCGAGATGATGGCCGGCCCCGCGATGGCGGTCATCCTGCTCTCCCTGGGGCGTCGCCGGCTCGTCGCCATCCTCGCTGTGCCGCTCCTGGTCTGGCAGTTCCAGTCCGCGGCGCTGGCCGTCGTCCACGACGCCAAGGACAGTCCCGGCGAGAAAGCCGCCTACTACGAGGGCGTCAACGACTTCCTGGAAGCGGCCAACTTCCCCGTCGGCCGGGTGGAGGTGCCGTTCACCCGCGGCCACTGGGAGACGGTGTACGTCGCGGACAAACAGCCGCTGGCCCGCGGCTGGGAACGGCAGCTGGACCGGCACGTCAACGCGCCGCTGTACTTCCCGCACCTGACCGCGGAGCAGTACCGCGCGTGGGTGGAGGAGACGAGCGTGCGGTTCATCGCCGTGCCCGACGTGCCGATGGACTTCTCCGCGAAGCGCGAGCTCGAACTGATCAACACCAGACAACTGCCGTGGCTCAAGCCGGTCTGGTCGGACAAGCACTGGCAGGTCTACGAGGTGGAGAACCCGAAGCCGATCCTCACCGGGCCCGGCAGCCTGACCGGGCTGACCGCCAAGGGCTTCAGTTTCACCGCGGACAGCCCCGGCGCGTTCATCGTGCGCATCCACTACACCCGGTGGTTCACCCCGGACCGCGAAGGCGTGGAGCTCAAGGCCACGCCCGACGACTGGACCGAGATCATCGTGGACACGCCCGGACCGGTGAACATCACCACGCAGGAGTCGAAGATACTCAAATAGCCGCCCGCCCCACTGCGGACAGGCAGTGCACGGTCACCACGGGTGCCGATCCGCGGCCCGCGCCGGGTCTTGACCCAGACTCAGCCCCGACACGCCCGCTGACGCATTGACGCCGGTACCCCATTCGGCGGCAGAATGCCCACGTGCCCGCCACCGAACGACCTGCCTCAGAAATTCCGTTCGCGCGGCTGTTCCCGCAATTGGACGACGCCGGCCGTGAACGTCTGATCGCCGCCGCGCGAGCGCTCGACCTGCGCCGGTCCCTGGACGACCCGGCCCGGTGGTTCTGGCATGAGCCGGACCCGGCGGACACCCAGGGGCTGGATCCGGCCGACTCCCCGCATGTTCTGGGCACGTCCCTCCAGTTGTACGAATCGACGCTGGACGGCGACTGGTTGGAGCTCGGCCTGGACGTCTGGCGGCACGAGGGCCCGTATGTGAGCGTCACCGCGACCGTCGAGGTCGCGTGCTGGTGCGAGAGCGACCACAGCATGCACGCGGTCCAGCGCGCCGAGTGGCCGGCGTCAACCGCGCAGTCCCTGGTGGAGGCGTTCAACACCGCCGCGCTGTCGGTCATCCGCCGGATCGAGGGCCCGCGCGACCCGCGGGACATGCGGATCCGCGCCGGACTGCCCAACCCGCCCGAGCCTGACCCCGACGACGATCCGGACGCGCCGCGAGCGGTGATCCCCGCCCAGGGCCAGGTCTGCGAGCACGGGCAGCACCCGGTCTGAGCCGGGTCCGCGAGCACGGGCAGCACCCGGTCTGAGCCGGGTCCGCGAGCACGGGCAGCACCCGGTCCGAACCGGGGTCCGGGGCCTGCGCCCCGCGGCTGGTCCGCCGTCCCCCTGAGGTAGTACGCCGCACGTCAGCCCCGGTGCGGTCCCGGATGTCCCCGGTTCGTGAAAAAATATCCCCCATGACCGAAACTCTGGACGGCCGCGACCGGACCCCCGTCGTAGGCACTTCCGGGGTCCCCTCGGCGCAGCCCACGGCCACCGCGCCCACGGCCACCGCGCCCACGACCGCCCCACCCGCGAGCCGGCGCAGACGCGCCGCCCGGGTGCTCGCCGACCGCCCGTACCTCATCACCGTCGCGCTCATCGCCCTGATCACCGTCAGCGGTGTCAGCGGTGCCGACTGGCCGGCCCAGGTGTTCCGCGCGTGGCTGGCCAAGGAGCACGGGGCCGTCCTGTGGAACAACCAGTGGTACGGCGGCCATCTGCTGCCCGGCTACAGCGTGATCACCCCGGTCCTGGCCGGCGGGATCGGCACCCGTACGCTCACCGCGCTCTCCTGCGTGGCCGCCGCGTGGGCCTGGTCCCGGCTGGGGATCGGCCGCACACCGCTGGCCCGGGGCGTGGGGTCTTTGTGGTTCGCCACGGTGGTCAGCATCGAGTATCTGATCGGCCGTACGCCCTTTGTCCTCGGTGTCGCCCTCGCCCTGCTGGCACTCCTCGCCGCCCGCGACAACCGGCTCGTCCGGGCCGCCCTGGCAGCGCTGCTCACCGGGCTCGCCTCGCCGCTGTCCGCCGCCTTCCTGCTGATGAGCGCGCTGGCGTGGGTGCCGCGGCGGCGCGTCTGGCTGAGCCGCCTGGCGCTGGCCCCGGCCGTCGCCGGGCTCGCGCTCCCGCTCGCCTTCCCCGGCGGCGGCGACTTCGGATTCCCGCTGTGGCGGCTCCTGGCGATCCTCGCCTTCACCGGTCTCGGCCTGTGGTTCCTGCCCGCTGACCGCACCACCGCGCGCCGTTTCCTCATCCTGTACGGGGCCTCAGCCACCGTGATCTTCGTCGTCCCGAGTGCGGTGGGGGGCAACGTCGCCCGGCTCGGTGAGATGGTCGCCGGGCCGCTGGCCGCCGCGTTCCTGCTGTCACTCGGCCGCCGGAAGGTGCTCGCGCTGCTCGCGGTGCCACTGCTCGCCTGGCAGTTCTCCTCGGCTGCCATCGCGGTGGCGCACAGCTTCGGCGACGCCCCCGCAAAGCGGGACAGCTACTACTCCGGGCTGCTCGACTACCTGGAGAAACACAACAGCTCCGGCATCGGCCGGGTGGAGATCCCCTTCACCCGCAGCCACCAGGAAGCCGTGTTCGTCGCCGAGCACCAGCCCCTCGCCCGCGGCTGGGAGCGGCAGTTGGACCGCAAGGACAACGCGCCGCTGTACGACGCCAAGCTGACCGCCGAGGGCTACCACGCGTGGGTGCGGGAGACCGGCGTCCGCTTCATCGCCCTCCCCGACGTGCCGCTCGACCCGGCCGGCTACCGCGAGGCCGACCTCCTGCGCATCGGCGCGGACTGGCTCAAGCCCGTCTGGTCCGACGCCCACTGGAAACTCTGGGAGGTCGCCGACCCGAGCGGTCTGGTCGACGGACCCGGGCGGCTGACCAAGCTGGACCCGTCGTCGTTCACCCTGACCGCCGACGCCCCCGGCACGTTCACCGTCCGCATCCACGCCACCCGCTGGTTCAGCGCCGACCACCCCGGCGCGGTCCTGGGCCGCACCCCCGACGGCTGGACCACGGTCACCGTCGCCGCGCCCGGCCCGGTCACCGTGACCGCGGAGCTGCGGCGCTGATGGCCAGGAAGCCGAAGACCCCCAATGTGAAGCCCGACGTCGTACGGGCCGCCAACCTCAAGTCCGGTGGCTCCAGAACCGGTGATTCCAAGTCCGGCGATTCCAAGACCAGTGACTCCAAGACCAGGCCTGAGACCAGCGGCGCCCCCGTCCGCCACGGCTACCGGGAACACGGCGTGGCCGCGTACTACGACCGGTTCGGCGCGGAGTACCGCAACCCGCACGAGAAGTACGTCCACGAGGTCCTTGCCGACGCGGCGCAGCGCTGGTCGCTGGATCTGACATCCTGTTTGGACCTGGCCTGCGGCAGCGGCGAGGCGACCTTGGTGCTGCGGTCCCTGGGCGCGGTCGAGGTCACCGGGGCCGACCCGTACACGGGCGCGGCCTACCGGGACCGCACCGGTCTGACGGCGCTTCCGCTGCGCTTCGAGGATGTCGGGGCGGGCGCTCTTGAGGACCGCCGTTTCACCCTCGCGGTGTGCAGCTTCGCGCTGCACCTCCTCGACGTCTCGCGGCTGCCGCAGGTCGTCTACCGGCTCTCCGTCGCCACGGACACGTTCGTGGTGGTGACTCCGCACAAACGTCCGCACCTGGAACCGGCGTGGGGCTTCACGCTGGCGGACGAGATCACTGCGGGCCGGGTGCGGGCGCGGCTCTACCGGACGCCCGACTGATTTTCCGTACGCCTGGCTGGTTTCCCCTGCACCTGGCTGGATTTCCCTGCGCCCGTTTGCTCCACCGTACGACTGTCTGATGTTTTGATCGCGACAAAACGGACAGCTTTTCCTTCGTTGCGCACGGTGGGCCACGGGTACAGAACCCCGCGCGGCGCCCCGTGCCGAAGCGTCAGGGAGGAATCGCGTGAGCCCCGAGGTCACCGTCGTCCGGTTCCACTTCGACCCCGTGTGCCCGTGGACGTGGGTCACTTCGCGCTGGCTGGCGGACGTCGCGCAGGAACGCGGGTTCGAAGTGCACTGGCGGTCGTTCAGCCTGCGGCTGCTCAGCCCGAACGCGAAACTGCCCGCAGACCTCGTCCCGGTGTTCGAGATCTCATTGCAGGCGCAGCGGGTCGTCGAATACCTGGCGGAGCAGGGCCGCCACAAGGAGTCCGGCGCGTTCTACACAGCGCTCGGCTCCGCCCTGCACGAGGACGGCGCGGCGCCCACCGCCGCCACTCTGGAAGCCGCTCTGCAGGCGGCGGGCGCCCTGGACGTGATCGACGCCGCGACGGACACCGCTCTGGATGATTACGTCGTACGGAGTCACCAGCGGGCGTTCGACGCCGCGGGGCCGGATGTCGGATCCCCTGTGCTGGTGTTCGAGCCCGGTGGTTGTGCGGCCTTCGGTCCGGTCGTCACCCCGAAGCCCGTCGGGGAGGCGGCCCTGGAGATCTTCGACGCGGTCGCGGCGCTGGCCCGGCGGCCGGAGTTCTTCGAGTTCAAGCGGGGGCGCACGGCCGTGCCTTCGCTGACGTGAACCGCCGCGTCGGTCATGTACAAAAGTGCCTTCTGGAGATCGTTGAGCGGCGTTTTGACCATGACCGACGCGGCGGGACAACACCCGCACGGCCCAACACCGAATGCGCCGACACCCTCCGCCGCCAAAGATGGGGTCCAGCCCGGCGGATCAACCGCCGACTCCCGCTCCGGAGGCAACACCATGGGCATGTCCCGCGCCCGCACTCTCCCCGCCATCGCCTGCGCCGCCCTGCTACTCGCCGGCGCTGCTGCCCCGGCCGCCGCCGCGGCGCGCTCCGGGAAGGCGGACGCCGTCTGCGGAGCCAAGTCGTCGGACTTCTTCGGCACGTACTACGCCGAGGATATGAACGACCTGCGGTACACCTTCGAAACTGACGGCCACACCATCAGCGCCCGGCTGCTCGACATCGCCCTATCCGGTACGTACAAGGCCGGTGCCGGGAAGACCGACATCGTGTTCCAGGGGGAGAACGCCCATTCGATCGCGATCGCGTGCTGCCCGGGACAGCCGGGTACCGTCGCCTGGATGAACATCGACTTCGGCAATCAGGACACGGTGAAGCTGATCCGCGAGTGGTGATCCGCGCGTCGTGGTCAGGCAGCCATGGTCAGGCAGCCATGGTCATGTCGCCGTGATCATGCCGCCGTGATCATGCCGCCGTGATCAGGGCCGCCCGGCCAAGTGGTCCTCCCAGGTCCCCTTGCCGTCCGCATGGCCGGGCGCCAGGCCCTCCCCCGCACGCAGTGCCCGCCAGGCCTTCCCCGGCAACGGGAGCCCGACCGTCCGCCGCCGCCTGCCGTCCCGTGCCAGGTACACCCGGGCCAGGTCTGCGAGTTCACGCACCTGCGGGCCGCCGAGATCAGGCACCCGCTGCGCGGGTCCGGCGTCGACGAGCTCCACCAGCCGGTCCGCGACCTCCCCGGCCGCAACCGGCTGGATCCGCACGCCCTTGGGGAGCAGCAGGACTCCGGGCACCTTCGTCAGTCCCCCAATGAGCCCCGCGACCAGGTTGTGGAACTGCGTCGTGCGAAGAATCGTGTACGGAAGTCCCGATGCTTCGAGCACTTGTTCCGCGCCGTACTTAGCCTGGTAGATAGGAGAACGGGATCCGGTCCACGCCGACGATCGAGACGTAGATGATGTGCGGCGCGGTGTCGGCCTGCCGCGCGGCCGCGCGGCCGCGACCAGGTTGCGCATGAGCGCGATGTCGGGCTTCCCCAGAGGCTTGTTCGTGACGCTCGCGCAGTGCACGACGGTGCCCACCCCCGCCAGGGCCACGGCGAGGCCGGTACCCGCCTCCAGGTTCCCGACGGCCCAGCCGGTTTCCGGACCCCCGTCAGTGCGCTGACGACGGCTCAAAACCCGTACAGCCCGGCCGTCTCCGACCAGCCTGGACACGACTTCGCGCCCCAGGGTTCCGGTGCCTCCGGTGACCAGGACTGTGTCGTCCATGACTGCCGCCTCTCCTCGTATCGCACACGTTCTCGCAGTATTGACCGGTTGCCGGTGCGGAATGTGACATCACGTCGAACCGTCAGGACCTCATTACCTCAGGCGTCCACACCTTCGCGGCTTCGCGGCTTCACGGCTTCGCGACGGAGATAGATAATCCGCTAGCGGACGTTCTGGGTAGGCTGGCTCCATGACTACCAACGTCCCGACCCGCACCAACCCGGACCTGTCCTTCCTCCTGACCCACACCGGCCACGTCCTGGCGACCCGGATGGCGGCGGCGTTCACCGAGCTGGGGATCACCCCCCGGGCGTACTGCGTACTGCTCCACGCGATGGAGGCCGAGCGGACGCAGATCCAGCTGGCGGAGATCGCCGGCCTGGACAAGACCACGATGGTCGTGACGGTCGACGCGTTGGAGCGGCTGGGGCTCGCCGAGCGCCACCTGTCGCGCACGGACCGTCGGGCGCGGATCATCTCGGTCACCAAAACCGGCGAGCAGGCCGTCGCCGCGGGCATCAAGATCGCCGACCGGGTGCACCGCGAGGCCCTCGGCACGCTGCCGCCCGCGCAGCAGGACGCCCTCCTCAGTGCGCTCACCCAGCTTTTCGAAGGACACCTGGCGGTTCCGGTGGCGAGTGAGCAGACCGTACGGCGGGCCCGTCGGCCACGCGGCTGAGGCCACGACGCCCGGACGGCACCACCAAACTTGATCTGCAAAAGATAGTTCGGAATTATATCATATCTAACAAAATCATCTGCTAACGTCTCTCCTGACAACCCGACGCGACTCGGGAGACGCTCCATGGACAGGGCCACACAAACCCCCGCACGACGGCTCGCACTCGCCGCGCTCCGCGCGGGAATGCTGATGATCATCCTCGACGGCAGCATCGTGACCGTGGCCCTGCCGGCCATCCAGGACGACCTCGGCTTCACCGCAGGGAACCTCACCTGGACCGTCAACGCGTACATGATCGCCTTCGGCGGCCTGCTGCTCCTGGCCGGCCGACTCGGCGATCTGACCGGCCGCAAGCGGATGTTCATCGCCGGACTGGCCGTGTTCACCACCGCTTCGCTCCTGTGCGGAATCTCCACCGCGCAGGAGATGCTCATCGCCGCCCGGTTCCTGTAGGGCGTCGGCGGCACGCTGGCCACGAACAAAAGCACCGGCCACCCGCACCTGTCGACCGTGCTCTACGGGTGGGACCCGGAGGAGCGGACCGTACGGATCAGCACTACCGCCGACCGGGTCAAACTCCGGCAGCTCCGCAAGGATCCGCGCAGTGCGCTGTGTGTGTCGAGCGCTGACCACTGGTCGTTCGCCGTCGCCGAAGGCGAAGCGGAAGTGTCCCCGGTGAGCACCGAGCCGGGAGACGCGACCGGACGTGAACTCCTCAGCATGATGCCGGAGTTCGAAGACTCGGAGGAAAAGGCCGCCGTCCTCCGGCAGGTGGTTGCCGACCAGCGTGTGGTGATCAGACTGCGGGTGAAGCGGCTGTAACGGGACGGCGCTCGACGTACCCGCTGCGGAAGAGGACAGCTCCCGAAGCGCCTGAGGCGACCGTTCCTGGACTGCGGCACAGGCCGCACAGGCCGCACAGGCCGCACAGCGCTACGCAGAGCACCCGCAGGAGGCGCCCCACACCCCTACGGTGACCCGCCGCCCGTCCGGGAACCCTTCCGCCGGTCCGACGGTCGAACGGCGGATGTCAGTGTCCGCTGCGATGCTGGGAACCAACCCAAGGAACGTCACCCTCCGCGCCCGTCAACCACGCGGACACCCCCACAGGATCCTCGGAGGCCCACCGCATGATCACCACCAGCCACGTCCCCGGTTCCCCCAGCTGGCTCGACCTGGGCAGCCGCGACATCGGGGCGTCCGCCGCCTTCTACACCGCCCTGTTCGGCTGGACGTTCTTCTCGATGGGTGCGGAGGCCGGAAACTACGGCATCTTCTACCTGGACGACAAGAAGGTCGCCGCGATCGGCCCGTGCACGGAGGAAGGCGTCTCCGGCGACTGGACGATCTACTTCGAGACCGCCGACGCCGACGCCACCACCAAGGCCGTCGAGCAGGCCGGGGGTGCCGTCCGCTTCGCCCCGATGGACGTCTTCGACCAGGGTCGGATGGCCGGTTTCACCGACCCGTCCGGTGCCCAGTTCTCCGTCTGGCAGCCCGCGGCGAACAAGGGACTGGAGGTCGTCACCGTGGAGAACAGCCTGTACTGGGCCGAACTGCTCACCACAGACGCGCCGGCCGCGAAGTCCTTCTACGGCTCGGTCTTCGCCTGGGACACCGAAGACGTCCCGGTCGGCGACTTCGTCTACACCACCGTCGCCCCGACCGGCGGCCTGGCCGACGGCAAGGTCTTCGGCGGCATCATGCCGATGGAGGCCAGCACCTCGAACTGGCACCCGTACTTCGCGGTGGCCGACTGCGACGCGGCCACCGCCGCCGCGGTCGGTCTCGGCGCCACCACCCTCATGGGCCCGGAGACCCTGCCGGCGGTCGGGCGCATGTCGATGCTCACCGACCCGGCCGGGGCGACCTTCTCGGTGATCACGCCGGAGAGCAACTGACCCACCGTCCGGGGCGCCCTCCTTCCGCGTTAGCGGGCCGGGGGCGCTCCGCCGCGTCTGCCCGGCTGCGCCTGTGGGACGCGGTGCCGGAGCGCCATGCGGACCGATCAGTCGCCGCCTCCACTGTCGATGCGTACGGACGCATCGTGGTTCTGCTCGTCGATCCGGGCTCGTGGTGCATTGAGCGCACACTCCCCAAAGAGCCGTACGCAGCGACCGCCGTCGTGATCGACGGTAAGGACATCACCGAAGTCCCGCTCCGTGAACTGGACTCGCACCACCCAAGGATCGACACTCTCGGCAGCGGCTTTGTGCTGACCGGATCCCCAGCCAGATCGGCCGTTCCACCGGGCACTCCACCGACCGGTATCGAAGCCGCACTGCCACTCGACGGCCGCACAATCTCGTCCGACGGCCGTCCCACCTGGTACGCCGCCTTCGACAGGCTGGGCGACCACTGGACCGATTGCTACGCCCTGAACGTCGGCGCCGAAAACACCTGGGCGTACCCGTACACAGCCTTCCCGCTCGTCAGCATCGACGGCGACGGCATCTCCAGCCTCCGCCGTGCGCCGGTCAGGTTCGCGAGCGCTGTAGCTGTGTCCGGGGATCTCGTCACCTTCATCACCAACGACAAAGACAAGATCCCCGGCCACTACACGGTCACCTACACCTGTATCACCGACGGCCCGATCGTCCCGGTCTCCGAGGCCCCGCACAAGCGCGGCCTCCCCCGTACACCCCCGGAAAACCCAAAAAGGGAAGCCGGCGGGAACCAACCCTGCCGACTCCCCTTCCGGAGTCACCTACCGGTCAACCGGGAACAGCTCAGCTGCAACCACTCGTCGAGCCGCAGCCCTCACACAGGTAGCAACTCCCCGCGGGCCGCATCTTCGTGCCGCACGTCATGCACAGCGGCGCGTCGTCGCTGCGGCCCAGGTGGGCTTCGAGCAGGCTCGGGGCCGGCTTCACCTGCGCCGGCAGGATCTTGACCTCCGCGCGCTTCTCAGCGACCGGTGCGGCGTTCTCGACCGGAGCCGGCTGCGCCGGCGTCCCGGTGGCGAAGCCCTCGGCCTCGATCGCCAGTTCCTCTTCGTACGAGCCCGTCTCCAGGTGCCGCTGCCGCTCGGAGGCCGAGTGGATGCCCAGGGCCGAGCGGGTCTCGAACGGCAGGTGGTCGAGCGCCAGGCGGCGGAAGATGTAGTCGACGATCGACTGCGACATCCGCACGTCCGGGTCGTCGGTCAGACCGGCCGGCTCGAAGCGCATGTTGGTGAACTTCGAAACGTAGGTCTCCAGCGGCACGCCGTACTGCAGTCCGACGGAGACCGCGATGGAGAAGGCGTCCATCATGCCCGCGAGGGTCGAGCCCTGCTTGGACATCTTGAGGAAGACTTCGCCCAGGCCGTCGTCCGGGTAGGAGTTGGCCGTCATGTAGCCCTCCGCGCCACCGACCGAGAACGAGGTGGTGATCCCCGGACGGCCCTTGGGCAGACGCTTGCGCGTCGCGCGGTATTCGACGACCTTCTCGACGATGACGGCCGGGGCCGCCGCGGCCTCGCCCTTGTTGTCGCCCTTGCCGACCGACAGCGGCTGGCCGACCTTCGAGTTGTCGCGGTAGACGGCGATGGCCTTCGTACCGAGCTTCCAGCCCTCCATGTAGACGCGCTCGACGTCCTCGACGGTCGCGGCCGACGGGATGTTGATCGTCTTGGAGATGGCGCCGGAGAGGAACGGCTGAGCGGCGGCCATCATCCGGACGTGGCCCATCGGGGAGATGGACCGCTCGCCCATCGCGCAGTCGAAGACCTCGTAGTGCGCGGACTTCAGACTGGGGGCGCCGACGACGTGGCCGTGCTCGGCGATGTACGCCATGATCGCTTCGGCCTGCTCCAGCGGGTAGCCGAGGCGGCCCAGCGCACGGGCGACCGTGCCGTTGACGATCTGCATCGAGCCGCCGCCGACGAGCTTCTTGAACTTGACCAGCGCCAGGTCGGGCTCGATGCCGGTGGTGTCGCAGTCCATCATCAGGCCGATGGTGCCGGTCGGCGCGAGCACCGAGGCCTGCGCGTTGCGGTAGCCGTTCTTCTCGCCGAGCTTGAGAACGTCCTTCCACGCCTTGGTCGCCAGCTCCCACACGGGGGCGTCCAGGTCCTGCGTGCGCGGGGCCGTGTCGTTGGCGTCGGAGTGCTGCTTCATGACGCGCTTGTGCGCGTCGGCGTTGCGGGCGAAACCGTCGTACGGGCCGACGACCGCGGCGAGTTCGGCGGAGCGCTTGTACGCCGTGCCGGTCATCAGCGAGGTGATCGCGCCGGCGAGCGCCCGGCCGCCGTCCGAGTCGTACGCGTGACCCGTGGCCATGAGCAGCGCGCCGAGGTTGGCGTAGCCGATGCCCAGCTGGCGGAAGGCGCGGGTGGTGTCGCCGATCTTCTTGGTCGGGAAGTCGGCGAAGCAGATGGAGATGTCCATCGCGGTGATGACCAGCTCGACGGTCTTGGCGAACTTCTCGCCGTCGAACGTGTCGTCGTCGCGCAGGAACTTCATCAGGTTCAGCGAGGCGAGGTTGCACGAGGAGTCGTCGAGGTGGACGTACTCGCTGCACGGGTTCGACGCGGAGATGCGGCCGGACTCGGGGCAGGTGTGCCAGTGGTTGATGGTGCTGTCGTACTGGATGCCCGGGTCGGCGGACGCCCAGGCGGCGGTCGCCATCTTGCGGAAGAGCGACTTGGCGTCGACCTCTTCGATGATCTCGCCGGTCATCCGGCCGCGCAGGCCGAACTTCCCGCCCTGCTCCACCGCCTCCATGAACTCGTCGGTGACGCGGACGGAGTTGTTGGCGTTCTGGTACTGCACGGACGTGATGTCCGCGCCGCCCAGGTCCATGTCGAAGCCCGCGTCGCGCAGGGCGCGGATCTTCTCCTCCTCCTTCACCTTGGTCTCGATGAAGTCCTCGATGTCGGGGTGGTCGACGTCCAGGACGACCATCTTGGCCGCGCGGCGGGTGGCGCCGCCCGACTTGATGGTGCCGGCCGAGGCGTCGGCGCCGCGCATGAAGGAGACCGGGCCCGAGGCGTTGCCGCCGGAGGAGAGGAGTTCCTTGGAGGACCGGATGCGGGACAGGTTCAGGCCCGCGCCCGAACCGCCCTTGAAGATCATGCCCTCTTCCTTGTACCAGTCGAGGATCGACTCCATGGAGTCGTCGACGGACAGGATGAAGCAGGCGCTGACCTGCTGCGGCTGGCTGGTGCCGACGTTGAACCAGACCGGCGAGTTGAAGCTGAAGACCTGGTGGAGGAGTGCGTAGGTCAGCTCGTGGTCGAAGATCTCAGCGTCGGCGGGGGTAGCGAAGTAGGCGTTGTCCTCACCGGACTTGCGGTACGTCTTGACCACGCGGTCGATGAGCTGCTTGAGGCCCGTCTCACGCTGCGGGGTGCCGACGGCGCCGCGGAAGTACTTGCTGGTGACGATGTTGACCGCGTTCACCGACCAGGAGTCGGGGAACTCGACGCCACGCTGCTCGAAGTTGACCGAGCCGTCGCGCCAGTTGGTCATGACGACGTCACGCTTCGCCCAGACCACCTCGTCGTACGGGTGGACTCCGGGGGTGGTGAAGACGCGCTCGACCCGCAGGCCCTTGCCGGACCGTGACCGGCCACCGCGTGCCGGGCCGTTCGTCGTCTCTGTCATGCCTTCTCCTCCAAAACAACAAGCGTCACGGACCGCCGGGTGCGCCCGGCTCCGTCCGGTGGGGTGGCCTCGGTCGCCCGGACCACCCGGGTCTGGAACCCGCGCACCGTCGGAAAAGTCCGGGTACGGACTTGTCCCTGGATCGCGCGGGGGTTCTGCGGCGTGGGAATGCCTCAGGGGGTTGCGGAGCCGGCATCGGGCACGGGCTCACGCGGGACTGCGTCGTCTTTTTCGTCCTTGGCCGACCGGCCGTCCTGCACAGGACGCTCGATCTTCCCGTGCCTGTCGCTCTTCCCCGCCCGGCTCGCGGCTCTGCCGACCGGCTCCGGCGTCCTGCCGACCTGTTCGGGAAGCCCGGTGCCGTGCTGTTCGGAGTCGGGACCGACGCCGTCCGCACCGGGCGCGGCCTCCGGGGAGGCCCGTCCGGTGCGCAGCAGCCCGATCTCTGATTCGAAGTCCTCAAGGGATTCGAACGCCCGGTAGACCGAGGCGAAGCGCAGGTACGCGACTTCGTCGAGCTCCCGGAGCGGCCCGAGTATGGTCAGGCCGACATCGTGGGTGCTGAGCTCGGCGCAGCCGGTGGCCCGGACCGCCTCTTCGACCTGCTGGCCGAGTTTGGCGAGCGCGTCCTCGGTGACAGGGCGTCCCTGGCAGGCCTTGCGGACTCCGGAGACGACCTTGTCGCGACTGAACGGCTCGGTGACCCCGCTGCGCTTGATGACGGTCAGCGAGGCGGTCTCGATGGTGGTGAAGCGGCGACCACAGTCGGGACAGGAGCGGCGGCGGCGGATGGCCGCGCCGTCGTCGGCGGTGCGGCTGTCGACCACACGGCTGTCGGGTCTGCGGCAGAAGGGGCAGTGCATGCCTTGTCCTCCCCCTTCCGTCGTCTGTTTCCGGTTTTCGAGTCGGAAGCCGGGCCGCTGCCCACGCCCCGGGGGCTGCCCGGGGCTGTGCCCCAGGGGTCCACGCCGGTGCGCTTCGGGAGTGTGCTATATACGGCGACCACAACTTGTGGGTGGCTTCCAGATCTCGACCACAAGATGTAGTGGCTACGTTAGACCGCAGCTCGGACGCGCTGCAAGCCGACTCGCGGACCGTGGGCACCGTTGTTGTGACCGCCGGTCATCGCCGCAGGTGGCAGCGGCGGGGCCGGCGGGAAATTAATCCGCGTGGCCCTGCCCACCTGCACTTCTCCGACAATCAGTAAGATTTCAGACATCGACCCGACGTGCCGATGGGATCGCCCGACGCCCGGCCGGCACCCCGCCGACATCCGGACGGCACCCGCCGACCGCTCGGCCGGGAGACCGGAAGGCGCCGTTCGCAACCGTATGGTCCGTTGTCGAACGAGAGCGCGACACGATTCGAACAGCTTGCTCGAATTCACCAGAGAAGCCGGTTTTCCACCATTTTTTGATTCGAACTTCTGTACGATGAATACCGCCACTTGAGGGTGCACGCCACTGAAACGGTCTAAATTCACTCGAACGTGTGTTTGGCGCAACCTTTCGATGCGAGTACCGTTCTCTGATGTGTCCGATGAACCGTGTCGGAAAACCGTCGAGAGGGGCATGTGATGACGGGAGACACCACCGGGGTCGTTCATTCCGGCCACACCGGAATCCGTTCGACAGCCAACGGGCACGTAGTCGAAGCACAAGCGGGTGGGGGCACTGTGACTGTGGTTTCCGAATCCACGACGCCGACGGCGCTGGATGAAAGCGCACGGCCTCAGCAGGCCGCGCGGACAATTCCGCGCCGGGCGGCCACCGGCCTCACGCAGCGGCAGCTGCGGGTCCTGGAGGTCATCCGCACCTCCGTGGAAGACCGCGGCTACCCGCCGAGCATGCGTGAGATCGGGGAGGCTGTGGGCCTGTCCAGCACCTCGTCGGTCGCGCACCAGCTGATGGCCCTCGAACGCAAGGGCTACCTCCGCCGCGACCCGCACCGGCCGCGCGCGTACGAGGTCCGCTCCCCGGACGGCGGGCGCCCCCTGGCCCCCGCGGCGGCCGGGGCCTTGCCGGGTTCGCGGAGCGCCTCGGAGTTCCCCAACGCGTCCCGTGTGCCCGTCATCGGCCGGATCGCGGCGGGCGGTCCTATCCTGGCCGAGCAGTCGGTGGAGGACGTCTTCACGCTGCCCAAGCAGCTTGTCGGCGACGGCGACGTGTTCCTGCTCAAAGTCTCCGGCGATTCGATGGTCGAGGCCGCGATCATGGACGGCGACTACGTCGCGGTGCGCAGCCAGCCGGTCGCCGACAACGGCGACATCGTGGCTGCGATGCTGGACGGCGAAGCCACCGTGAAACGGCTGCGCGACCGTGACGGGCACCGCTGGCTGATGCCGCACAACGCGCGGTACGACCCGATCCCCGGAGACCACGCGACCATCCTCGGCAAGGTCGTCGCGGTCATGCGCAGGCTCTGAACAGGCTCTGAACAGGCTGAATAACTCTGAACAGCCCTGAACAGCCCTGAACAACAATGCCTGACAGCGGAGCCTGGTCGCGGAACCCGACCACGAAGCGGAACCACCGAGCACAAGTGCGGGGCCAGGAGGAATTCCTCCTGGCCCCGCACTTGTCATTCCCGCACGCGCGCAACCGACTGTGCTCAGCGAAGGCGCTCGACCTGCCCGCTTCAGTCGTTCTTCGCCTTCGCGTCGAGCGCGGCCAGGGACTTCCGGACGAGGTTCCGGTCGGTCGTCGGCCAGAAGTCCGGCATCGAGGACCGGAAGAAACCGCCGTACCGCGCGGTGGCCAGCCTTGAGTCGAGCACCGCCACCACCCCCCGGTCGTCCATGGTGCGGATGAGCCGCCCGGAGCCCTGGGCCATCAGCAGCGCGGCGTGGGTGGCGGCGACCGCCATGAAGCCGTTGCCGCCGTTCTCCTGCACGGCCTGCTGGCGGGCCGACATCAGCGGGTCGTCGGGACGCGGGAACGGAATCCTGTCCATGACCACGAGCTGGCAGGACGGGCCGGGCACGTCCACGCCCTGCCACAGGGACAGGGTGCCGAACAGGCAGGCCTGAGGATTCGCGGAGAAGGCCTTGAGGAGCTCAGGGAGGGAATCCTCCCCCTGGCAGGAGATCGGCACGTCCAGACGCTCACGCAGGGCCTCGGTCGCGGCCTCCGCGGCCCGCCGCGAGGAGAACAGCCCGAGGGTGCGCCCGCCGGCCGCCTCGATCAGCTCGGCGAGTTCGTCGAGGCGCTCCTGCCCCATGCCGTCCCGGCCCGGCGGGGGCAGGTGCTTGGCGACGTAGAGGATGCCCTGCTTCGGGTAGTCGAAGGGCGAGCCGACGTCCAGGCAGCGCCACACCGCGAGGTCGGCGTCCGACTCGGGGTCCGCGTCCTCAGGGCCGGGTTCGGCCTCGGGGGCCCTGCTGACCACCACCGGCACCGGGACCTCCGCGCCCGGTTCGGGGAGCAGCCCCTCCAGGCTCAGGCCCAGCGACCTGGCCACCCCGCCGAAGTCGCCGCCGAGCTTCAGCGTCGCCGACGTCAGGACCACCGTACGGTCGCCGAAAAGCGCCTCGCGGAGCAGCCCGGCCACGGCCAGCGGGGCGACCCGCAGGACCGGTCCTGAGCGTTCGTTGACGTCGATCCAGACGACGTCGTACGGAGAACCCTTGAGCAGACGCTCACAGGAGTCGTGAACGGCCTGCACCGCCGCCATCGCTTGCTTGTTCGCCGACTCCTCGGCGGTGACGGACTTGTCGCGGACCTCACCGAGCGAGGTGATCGCCGCCCGGCAGGCGTCGCGGAGCGCGGACAGTGTCCACTGCAGGTCAGGGCCGATCTCCCGGATGCGCCCGGCCTCGCACTGGCCCATGACCTTGGCGTAGCCCTCAGCCGCGGTCTGCAACTGGTCGACGGCCCGCTCGTTGGCGAGCCGCGCGGCACGGCGCTGGGCGCGCTCGACGGAGCCGATGGTGAGTTCGTCGGTGGCGACGCCGGTGACCCGCTGGGCGAGTTCGTGCGCCTCATCGATGATCAACACCTCATGCTCGGGCAGGACCTGGACGTCATCCATCAGTGCATCGATGGCGAGCAGTGCGTGGTTTGTCACCACCACGTCGGACTGTTTGGCGATTTCGCGGGCTTGCTCAGCGAAACATTCCTCACCGAACTGACACTTGGAACGGCCCAGGCATTCGGCGGACGACACGGACACCTGCGACCAGGCCCTGTCGTTGACGCCGGGGCTGAGATCGTCGCGGTCACCGCTCTCCGTCTCCTGTGCCCACTCACGGACCCGGATCATGTCGCGACCGAGCTTTGAGGTGGGCGCCGGGTCGAAGAGCTGGTCTTCGGGGTCGTCCTCGGGGTGCCCGCCGTTAACCCGGTTGAGGCACACGTAGTTGCTGCGGCCCTTCAGGGTCGCGAACGACGGCCGTCGCCGCAGCAGCGGGAACAGCGCCTCGACAAGGCGGGGCAGGTCGCGCTCGACCAGCTGGCGCTGGAGCGCCAGGGTCGCGGTCGCGACGACCACCTTGCGGTTCGCGGCGAGTGCCGGAACCAGGTAGGCGAGGGACTTGCCGGTGCCGGTGCCGGCTTGCACGAGGAGGTGTTCCCGGCGCTCGACAGCGCCGGCGACAGCCTGGGCCATCGTGACCTGTCCCGGTCGTTCGGTGCCGCCGAGGGCGGTCACGGCGGCGTTCAGCAGCTCATTCAGATCGGTGGCGCTCATCGCCGACAAGAGTAGAGGCTGCCTGTGACACTTCCCGCCGGTTCGCCGGTGCCGAAGTGGATACGGACGCCTGTCCGGCAGTCCACCACGCAGGCGTCGGACCGCAAGGAGCTTACGGGAGCGTGTCCGGCCCCGGCCGGGTACAGCAAGCCCGGAGACCGGCCGGATCGGCCGGTTCGAGCCCACCAGCCAGGTGTGCCCGGCCTGCGGGACCAAGGACGGACCCAAACCGCTGAACGTGCGGAAATGGACCTGTGCCGCCTGCGGCGCGGTCTGTGCGCAGCGTGGAGGGAGTCTCCATCCCTTGAGGGTGGAGGGAGTCTCCATCCCTTGAGGTTGGAGAGGGTGTCAACGCCAGAGCATCTGACCGCTGGCTGCTTCAAGGACCCGAAACGGGGGCAGCCGCCCCGGACGGGGTGATTGCCGACGCCGGTCCACCCACCGCACGTGTCCGAAGGAGAGACCCGCATGAAGAAGTCGTCCCTGACAGCCACGGCACGTCAACAGCTCGGCCTCGCACAGAACGCGTCGAGTGGCCGCAGTGCCCACACCGTGTACGGCGGACACGAGCATGTGCTGCGCCAGACCGTGATCGCACTGGCCTCCGGCCGGGTGCTCGACGAGCACGAGAACCCGGGCGAAGCGACCGTCCACGTCCTCCTAGGACGCGTCCGGTTGCGCGCGGGTGACACATCCTGGGAAGGCTCGGCCGGAGACCTGCTGATCGTGCCGGACGCCCGGCACACGCTCGAAGCCCTGGAGGACGCCGCCGTGTTGCTCACCGTGGCCAAGCACGGCTGACGCGCGGTCCCGTCAGCGGGCCGGGTGCGTGGAAGCCACCGGCGAGGGGGAGGCCCCGGGTCAGCCGAGCTTGAGCCCCTCCCGCCGCCCCGTCCGCACGCTGCGCAGGTCCTCGAGCATCGTGAGGCATTCGCGGGCCGCGTCGAGTTCGAAGTCCTGGAAGGTGGCCACGGCCACGTCGGTGCTGTCCGCGGACGCCTCGACGACAAGGCGGCCGTCCGGGCCGAACACGGCACTGTGCCCGTCGGCGTCGCCCTGCCCGGTCTTGCCGACGTGGTTGGCGCCCACGGTGTAACAGGTGTTCTCCAGCGCCCGGGTGGCCAGGTAGAGCCCGCCGCGGTGGCGGCCGTCACCCTGGATGGTCAGGCCGCTGCAGAGGTAGGCGTCGCACCCGTCGAGGACGGCGGCCCGGACGTGTTCGGGGAAACTCATGTCGTAGCCGATGCCGAGGCCGAGCCGCCAGCCGCCGACCTCCACCGTGCAGCCGTGGACGCCGGGCCGGAACAGGCCGCGTTCGTCCGCGCCGGGGTGCTGTTTGTCGTAGGCGATGTGCGGCTCGCCGTCCCGCCCGATGACCACGGTGGAGTTGGTGCGGTCGCCGCCCTGCCGGACGTACGCGCCGACGACCACCACCGTGCGGGAGGTGTAGCAGGCACCCGACAGTTCGTCGAGGCGCGGGTCGCCGGGGATGATCGCGCTGTCCCGCGGTCCGTCGCGCAGCAGTTCGAGGTCGCAGCCGGAGAGGAAGAGCTCGGGGAGGATCACCACGTCCGCGCCGACGGTCGCGGCGAGCCGGACCAGACGGGACGCGGTGGCCACATTCGTGGCCACATCCCCGGGCACCGCCTCCGCCTGGGCCACGGCGGCATTCAGCGGAGGACGCGCCTCATGGCGGCGTGGGTCCAGGACGTCGTCGTCGTCGGTCACGGGCGCATTCTGACACCGGTGACCTGGATCACACTAGTGCTGTGCCGGATGGATCTTCCGGCGCATTCCCCGCCGGGCCTCAGGACGAGCCCCCGGTGACTTCGCAAAGCGGGGCAATATCCCACCCCGTAAAGGACGGTGCGCCGAAAGATCCATTCCTGACACGGGTTCAGCTGGTGTGCAGCGGGTTGCGCACCGTCCCGTGCACGGCGGCGTGCGGGCGCATCGGACGGTCCCGGTAGCCGTCGAGCAGCAATCGGTTGCGGTTCAGGCACAGGCGCTCGACGCGCGGGGTGAGCAGGTCGAACATCGCGTGCCGGTCGGTGAGTTCACTGAAGCGGTCCTGCTGGTCGAGGATCTCTTCGCGGACCATCGCCCAGAACTCCGTCTGGGTGATCCCGAACTGCCGGTCGCACAGTTCGGCGAGGTAGCGGTAGTGACCGACGAACAGCCCTGCGTGGATGAACTGACAGAGGGCTTCCGGGCGTTCGCGCAACAGGACGTCCGCGACCCCGGCGGGCATGCCGTCGAGTTCGGGCAGCGCCTTGGCACTCACGTTGACGTCGTCGACGAAGTCCTTGACCGCCAGTCGCACAGGCGCGTCAGTGTCGTCGTACACGATGATCACGTTCTCGCCCTGCGGGGAGAACACGATTCCGTAGCGGTAGAGGAAGTGCAGCAGCGGCGGCAGCATCACATGGAACAGCCGACGCAGCCACTGGCGGGCCCCCAGGCCCGAGCGGTCCACGAGTTCCGCGATGAGCGGGCGTCCCTCGGGGTCGACTTGGAGAAGGGCGGCGAGCGTACGGGCCCGCTCCCCGGATTCGAGCCGGGGCTCCAGCGGGTCACGCCAGATGACCCCCAGCAACTCCCGGTACTGGTACGGCACTCCGGGAAGTTCTTCGAGAACCGGGTGACGGACCGTCACCGATGCTGTCTCGCCGAGCAGCACGACCCGGCATTCGTCGCGCAGGAACGGGTCTGCGTCCCTGAGGTCGAGCAGCCACTTCGTGACCGCGGGCGCGGCCAGCGTGCGCTCGGTCGGCAGACCGCGCCACACCAGGGTGTTGAGCACCGACAGTGGAAGTTTCACCGTACGACGGTTTGGTTCGTCGATGTCCAGGAAGGTGCGGACCGACTGCTGCGGGAGGTAACGGTCAGGTGCGGGGCCGAGCTTGACGATGCGTTCGGCCGCGATGTCCGGGGCGAACAGGGTCTCGATGGTCTCCGTCCACTGCCACGGGTGCACCGGCAGCCACAGGAAGTCGCCGGGGTCCAGGCCGCGCGTGGACAGCACCGAGCGGAACCGCAGCCGGGTGTCGGTGTCGAGTTCGGCGGTGTAGAGCCGCTCAGCGGTCAGACCGGGCACGCCGCGGAACTCCGCGCGGTCGCGGTGCACCGCGATCCAGTCGAGGCGCATCGGCTTGCGCGCCTCGGGTGCGTAGAGCTGAACATCCGCGGCGGAGAACCCGACCCGGCCCTTGTTGGGGACGATCCACGGATGGCCCGTCTGATGGCCTTCGAGTTCGGCGTACGGGAGTTCGGCCAGCCGGGCGGCGGGGATCGCGCCGTCGGCGAGCCGCACATCGGCCGCGAGTGTCGCGGTCAGTTCACGGACGAGGTGCCCGGCGGTGTCGCCGGACAGGCCCAGCGCGCTGTACGCGTCCAGGAGGAACCGCAGCGGATCCCACGCCACGTCCTCCTCGCGGTCCTTACCGGAGCCGAACACCCGGCGCAGCGACTGCGTTTCGACGTGCCAGGTGTCGTAGGCCCCGCGCTTGGCCCGGAAGCGGTAGCGGACTTCGCCGGGGAGGTCGACCCGCCACGCGTCGGCCCCACCCTCCGGGTCGGCGACCAGCAGGAGGAGTTCCTCGTACGCGAATTCGCCGATCGTCTTGGCGAGCAGCGCGCGCCCCGCGCTGCGCCAGGCCGCTTCCGCGGACTGTCCGGTGCGGTGCTGCCTGGCTCCGGGGACCTTCGGGTCGACCCGTTCTACGGGGTGGGGCAGGGACACGGCGGTACTCCTGGGAATGGTCGGGGTGGTCGTCGCCGCGGTGTCCGGCGTCAGTCCGTAGCGAAGCGCAGGACAGACGTAAGAGGACACCGCTCGGTGAAGCACAGTCATTGGGCCGCGGGCAGCGCGAGCGCCGGGCCCCGGGCGGGTGTCCGCAGGTCGGCGGGGGCCAGGCCGAAGGTGGTGAACGCGGCGCGGTCCGGCATCCGGTAGACGGTCCTGCCGCACACCGCGTTGAGGATCAGCGCGGCCCGGTGCGCGCCCAGTCCGAGGTCCGGGGTGCCGACACCGTGGGTGTGGTGTTCGGCGTTCTGGACGTACAGTCCCGCGCCGACCGACGGGTCGAGGGTCACCCGGTGGTCCAGACCGGTCTGCAGGCGCCCGCGGTGGTCGGTCCTGACGTACGGGAGGAGCGGGTCGAGGACTGCGGGGCGGCGTGGGGCGTAGCCGGTGGCGCAGACGACCTTGTCGGTCAGCACCTGGAAGCCGCGGCCCTGCCCGGTGTGCAGGCAGCCCAGTTCGACGCCGTCTGCGCAGTGGCGGGCCGTACTGACGCTGACGTGGGGCATCAGCGTGGCGCGGACGCGTTTCCCGCCGATGCCGCGTTCGTACAGTTCCCGGTGGATGTCGGCGATCGTCCCGCCGCTGACCGCCTTGTGCACCTGCCACTGGCCGGGCAGCAACCGGTCGCGGGTCTCGGCCGACAGCCCGTGGAAGTGCCGGGTGTAGTCGGGGGTGAAGTGCTCCCGGCCGAGTTTTGAGTTCTCCACAGGCGCGAAGGCCGGGGAGCGGGTGAGCCAGGTGAGGCGTCCGTTGTCCGGCCTTCGACGCAGCAGGTCGAGGAACACCTCGGCGCCGGACTGCCCGGAGCCGATGACAGTGACGTCGCCGGCCCCGGTGAGGTCGTCCCGGTGGTGCAGGTAGTCCGCGGCGTGCAGGACGTCCTCGCCCAGGAGCGGGGCGAGCGGCTGCGGCACGACGGCTTCGGTGCCGAGCCCCAGGACGACGTTCCGGGCGTACGCGACGCCGGCCCGCTCCTGGGTGACGTCGTAGTAGTGCACGTGGTAGACCGCCGTCGACGGGTTCCATTCGACGCGGTCGACGTATGTGCCGAACCGGCAGGACGGCAGGGATTCGGCCACCCACCGGCAGTAGTGGTCGTATTCGCGGCGCGGCACCTGGAAGCGCTCGGCGAAGTAGAACGGGAACAGCCGGTCGTGGACCCGCAGGTAGTTGAGGAAGGTCCAGGGGCTGGTCGGGTCGACCATCGTGGTGAGGTCGGCGAGGAACGGCACCTGGAGCGCGGTGCCCTCGATGAGGAGGCCCGGGTGCCACTGGAATTCGGGAGTCCGTTCGAGGAACAGCGTGCGCAGCCCGGCGACCCGGTCGGCGAGGGCGGCCAGTGCCAGGTTGGACGGGCCGACGCCGATACCGACCAGGTCGTACGTGGGGACTGCCGGGTCCCGGGGGGCCGGGACGGGGGTCAGGGGGGTCACCGGTGCGGCGCTCCTGGGGTCCGGTCCCTGACCATCAGCTCGGCGGTCCGGCCCGGGAGTCCGGGCTCCCCGACACTGTGGAAGCCCGCGGTGCGGAACGCGGCGACGGTCGTGCGGTCGAGCACGTCGGGTCCGGCGACGACGCGGGTGGCGTCGGGGTCCGCGCGCAGTACGAGGTCCGAGACGACGCGCAGGAGTGCCGGGGCCAGGCCCGGCCCCCGCCTGGCCGCCGGGCCGACGAGCAGGCGGATTCCGGCGTCGCGGTACCGGGCCTGGTAGTGCGCGGCCAGCGGGTCTAGGTCCGCGCGGTACAGCTCCCAGTAGCTCACCGGTTCGTCGTCCAGGCAGCCGAGGTAGGCCGCGCTGTGGGTGAGGCGGGCCTGCCGGGCGAGGTGGTCGCGGGTGATGTCGGACGGTCCCGCCAGGTCCCACCAGCGGGCCGTGGCGGGGTCGTTCATCCACGTGTACAGCATCGGCAGGTCGCGTTTGACGACGACCTCGTGGAGGGAGAAGCGGCCGAACGGCAGGATGACCGAGCCCCAGCGGGCGGCCTCGGCCAGCGGGCCGGCCACGGTGTCGCGGCTGGGGGCACGGCTGAGGTCGCGGCCGGGCTCGCGGCTCGGCGGGACGGCCCGTGCCGGTGCGGTGGTGGCGGGGCGGGCGATCGCGGGGGACAGCATGAGGGGGACCTCCGTACTCGAGGGGTTCGATCAGTCGCCGGGTGGCTGCTCCGGTCAGTAATGCGTCGGCTCGCCGCGGTCACGACACGAGCCCTGCCGGGAATCCGCCCGGCGGTTTCACACGAACGGGTTCCGCGCGCGCACGTACACCGACTGTCCGTCGACCGGGCCGACCAGTTCGTCGAGGCCGCGCAGTCGGGTCATCAGGTTGCCTTTGCAGTGCAGTTCGTGTTCCTTCAGCAGCTTGTGCGCGGCTCCGGACCGGTCCGCGTACTCCTCCAGGAGGCTCCGGGCGTGCCCGATCAGCACACTTTCGGCCACCAGGCCCTGCGCGCCGAACGCGCCGATCAGCCCGAGCAGGTTGTTGACGCCGAGGTAGTAGGCGAGGCGTTCGTCGGCGGTCCCGTCGGGCACGACGGTGTCGCTGGCCCGTCCGGCGCCCGGCAGCCTCCGGTCGAGGTCGGCGCGACGGGAGGCACGGAAGTAGTAGCCCTGGTTGTCCCGGTAGCGTCCGCCGCACGGCAGGCCGTGGGCGTCGAGCAGGACGAGGGTGTTCTGCTGGTGGGCCGCCAGGGCGATGCCCGCGTGGACGTCGAGCCACAGGACGGGTTCGGCGACGTGGGTGAGGTAGCGGTCGAACCACTCCTCCGCGGCGGCGGCCACCGGGCGTCCGTGGCGCTCGGCGTAGGTCCGGATCAGCCGGGCGAGCTGTGAGGGGCCCAGCCCGGGCCGCTCGGCGACCAGGCCGGCCAGGCAGGCGACCGACTCCCGGTAGTCGAAAGGATTCTGGCGGAGCATCAGCTCGAATCCGGACTCGGCCCGCCCGAGATCGCCCTCCTGCGGCGGCGCGTCCACTGTGATCCACGCGGGGTCGCTGACGATACCGAAGCCCGGGTGTGCCTCCTTGAGTTCGGCTCGCAGGCCCGCTTCGAGGAGCCGGTGCACCTCCAGGCCGCGGATCAGCTCCTTGCGCAGGTTCTCGCGCTTGGAGTTGGTGATCTGCAGGCCCAGGGAGAGCTTGAGCATCACGGGCGCGCCGGGGCGGTAGACCGTGCGCACCGACGAGGTCGGCGACCACTCAGGGCCGCCGGGGCCGAGATCGCGCAACATGCCGGTGCGCAGGAGCGCGGCGATTTCCGGACGGTACGTCAACTGCCGCGCCTGCCAAGGGTGGGCGGGGATGAGCAGCATGCCGTCGGGAGCTTCGGCCCCGTCGGCGAGTTCGAGCAGGATCTGCGAAGCACTCTGTTTCAGCGCACTGCGTTCGCTGACCAGGTCGGGCGCGACGGCGAACCAGTGCAACGGGAATGAACCACGCAACTCCGGTGAATACGCCGCCGCTTCCGCGTCAGTGAACTGGCCGCGGCTCTTGGGCGTCGGATGGCAGGGGTGGCCCAGCAGCAGAGATTGTTCGGCGGCCAGGAACGGTGTGCCGCCCTGCGGGTCGGCGGGGTGCGCGCGGCGGTGCCGGATGTGCGCGGCGGTCCGCCGGACCGAGTCGGCGACCCTGGCCACGGTGTCGGCTCCGCCACCGTCGGCCGAGACCTCGCGGGCGAGCAGCGCGGCCAGGGTGACGACGTCGAGGTCCGCGCCGGTCTCCGCGACGACGGGCCGCCCCAGGCGGTGCCAGCCGGCCGCCGACCAGTAGTGGACCGGTACTTCGATCGTGACGCCGGTGGTGAGCAGGCCCAGGCGCAGCACATCCCCGTCGGGCCGGGGCAGGTCGGCTTCGCGGACCCAGCAGCGCAGGAGGCTTTCGGTCGCCGCGGCGTCGGCGGCGACTTCCGGGTCGGGGTCGTCCAGCGCGTCGGGGACCGTGAACGGGTTCGGCCCGTCCGGCGGTTCCGCGGCCGAGCGGCAGTTGCCCCGGGGGCCGGGCAGCAGGCCCGTGTCCACCGCTACCGGCCCCATGACCGGTTCGGCACTGTCAGGACCGGCGGGCTTCATCGGTTCTCCTCTGTGGACTGTTCGTACGCGTCAACTCGTCCGGCTGTGCTGATTCTTCGGCCCGGCCCGCCTCGACGACGGCGCCCAGGAGTGCCTCGACGTCGGCTTCGGTCGCGTGCGGGTTGAGCAACGTGAGTTTCAGCCGTACGGAACCGGGCCCGGACCCCAGTTCCGTCCGGCCGACGACGGCCCGGCCCGCGTGGAGGAGCCGGTTGCGCAGCGCGATGTTGACCCGGTCGGATGCCGTACGGTCGGCGGGCACGTAGCGGAACACCACGCTGGTGAGCACCGGTTCGGCGGTGAGTTCGAGACGGTTGTCGGCTACAACGGCCACCGCCGCGTGTCCGGCCAGGTCGTGGCAGCGGTCGACCAGCTCCCCCAGGCCGCGCCGCCCGAGGGCCCGCAGGGTCACCGCGATCTTGAAGCAGTCGGGCCGCCGGGTCGTCCGCGGCGAAGACCCCAGCAGGCTGGGGTGCTCTTCATCCGTGTTGAGATAGGCCACCCTGCGTTCCAGCGGGGCGAAAAGAGCTGGATCGCGTACGAGGAACACCCCGGCGGCGGCCGGTTGCCAGCCGAGTTTGTGCAAGTCCAGGCTGACCGAGTCGGCCTGGTCGATCCCCGCCAGCAAAGGCGCGAGCCGCTCGGAGAACAGGGCCCCGCCGCCGTACGCGGCGTCCACGTGGATCCAGGCCCCGTACGCGCGGGCGATCCCGGCGATCGGGCCCAGCGGGTCGACCGCGCCCAGGTCGGTGGTGCCGGCCGTGGCGACCACCGCGAGCACCCGCTCGCCGGTCGCTTCGATGTGGCGGCAGGCTGCTTCCAGGGCGGCGGGCTGCATCCGGTGGTCGGGCCCCGTCGGCACGGTGACCACCGCGTCCTCGCCGAGCCCCAGGCTGAGCCCGAGAAAACCCGCCGCGCGCTTGACGGAGAAGTGGGCCGCCTGCGAGCAGAGCACCCGACTGCCCTGCGGGGGCTTCGGAATCCGGGCGGCGCCGTCGCCGGAACGGGCCTGGTGTTCCCGGGCCAGGAGCAGCCCGAGCTGGTTGGATTCCGTACCGCCCGTGGTGACGGTGCCGCCGCCGCGGCCGGCGCCGAACACCAGCCCGGCCAGCGCCCCGACCACCTCTGTTTCGAAGACCGAGGCTGCCGGCGCCTGGTCCCAGGAGTCGAGGGACTGGTTGAGCGCCGAGGCCACCAGGTCGGCGGCCACCGCCACGGCCAGCGGCGGGCAGTGCAGGTGCCCGGCGCAGTGCGGGTCGGCCGGGTCGGCGGCACCGGCCGCCAGCGCGCGGCTGAGCACGCCCAGGGCCTCGGCCGCGCCCACACCCTCCACCGGCAGGGTCTCCCCCAGTGCCTTGGTCACCGCGGCGGTGACGGCCGCCGGACCCCCGGACGGCAGCGGTCCGCCGCGTTCGGCGGCTCCGTCGGCGAGTCCGGACAAGGCGATGCTCAGCAGGCCGCCGAGGCGCTGGGCGTCGGTGGCGAGAACTGTGTCCGCGTTGACGGGTGCTGCCACTTGAGGCCTGTTACCGGAGAACGGGATCTCCTCAGGCCCGGTCACGCGCATTCCGCGGCGACCGTGGTGCGCTCGGCGGCGGCGACTGCTGCGGCCAGGCGTTCGAGGACGGCGTCAGCTTGCGTGTGAGTCATCGTCAAGGGCGGCAGCAGGCGCACCACCGAGGCGTACGGGCCCCCGAGTTCGATGATCAGGCCGCGGTTCAGGGCCTCATGGCGGATCGCCGCGGCGAGGCCGGGGGCGGGTGGTCGCGCTCCGTCCGGGCCCGGGCCCGAGTCAGGTTCGACGATCTCCACGCCGAGCATCAGGCCGCGGCCGCGCACGTCCCCGACGCAGGCCGTACGGCTCATCAGGTCGTCGAGGCCGCCCCGCAGGCGCAGTCCGGTCGCGGCGGCGTGGGCGACCAGACCGTTGCCCTGGATGAACCGGATCGTCGCGGCACCAGCCGCCATCGCCGGCTGGTTGCCCCGGAAAGTGTCCGCGTGCGGGCCGGGCCACCGGATGTCCAGCTCCTCGCGGTAGACGACCACCGCGAGCGGCAGGCTGCCGCCGACCGCCTTGGAGATGACCATGACGTCCGGGACGATGCCGCTGTGCCCGACGGCCCACATGGCGCCCGTACGCCCGAGGCCGGTCTGCACCTCGTCGACGATCAGTGGGACGCCGCGCCCGGCTGTGAGCGCCCGCATCGTCCGCAGCCATTCGTCAGGAGCCGGGACCACGCCGCCTCCACCCTGGACGGCCTCCAGGATCATCCCGGCGGGCAGCGGCACACCGGACCCCGGAGCGCCGAGCGCGGACTCAGCCTGCCGGACCGCGAGCCGGTGCCCTTCCGCGCCGCCGACCCCGAACGGACAGCGGTACGGGTGCGGGTAGGGCAGCCGCAGCACCTCACCGGCACTCCCCCCTGCGGCCGCACGGAAGGCGGTGTCGCCACTGACCGCCAGGGACCCGGCGGTCATCCCGTGGTACGCGCCGGTGAAGGCGGCGATGGGGGAACGGCCGGTCGCGGTGCGCACGAGTTCCAGCGCGGCCTCGACCGCGTCCGTCCCGGCGGGGCCGCAGAACTGGATGCGGCCGTTCTCCGCCAGTTCGCGGGGCAGCGTCGGGAACAGCGCCTCGACGAACTCGTCCCTGACCAGAGTCGCCGCGTCGGGCACCTGCAGCGGAGCCCCGACGTCGAGCCCCGCGCGGATCGCTTCGAGCACCACCGGATGGTTGTGGCCGAGCGCGAGGGCCCCGGCCCCGGAGAGGCAGTCCAGATAGCGCGTGCCGTCGGCGGCCTCGACGGTCATGCCCCTGGCGCGCACCGGCACGATGGGCAGCGACCGGGCGTACGTCCTGGCAGCCGACTCACGGCTGCGCCGGCGGCGCAGGGCGGCCGCCGCGCCGCGGTCCCGCTCCCGGCCGTCCCGCTGCGGACCGACAGCGGCGGTCTCCAGACCTTCCCCGGAGCGAATCTGAGCCACCGTCATGGCGGGACCTCCATACGTGCGTACGCAGCCCGACCCGGAGCGAACCAGGGGACTTAGGCCAGGCTTACCTTAAAAAATGTGCCACAGAGACCAATTCTTCCGGGACTGTGCGTAGTGGGCGTACGCCGGAACAGGCCCCGTCCTGCTTAACGAGCAACCCCGGCCGGGGTAATGCGCGCGGGTGAGCCTCATTTCAGCGCGCCTGAGGTTGCGGGCCCGGACACGCCAGCCGACCCGTACGACGTCTTGGTCCACTGCCGCCCAACCGCCCCCGGACAACACGAAAGACCCCCGCCCGGATGGGCAAGGGGCCTTTCGGGACGCTCGGATCAGTGCGCGGCGGTCTCGAACTTCGCCAGCTCCGCTGCGAGTTCAGCACCCACCCGGGCATGCAGCCAGGTGCCGGTCTCCCGGTGCTCCTCCACCAGCAGCTCACCGGTCGAGTGCACCTTGGCGACCAGGTCACCGCGGCTGTACGGGACAAGCACACGCACCTCGACGGCCGGGCGCGGCAACTCGTCGTCGATGAGCTGGAGCAGCTCGTCCAGACCCTGGCCCGTACGCGCCGACACGACGATCGCGTGCGGCTCGCGACGGAGCAGTCGCGCCAGGACCATCGGGTCGGCCGCGTCGGCCTTGTTGATGACCACGATCTCCGGCACCTGCGAGGCCTCCACCTCCGCGAACACCTCGCGGACCGAAGCCAGCTGGAGCTCCGGCTCGGGGTGCGAACCGTCGATCACGTGGAGGATCAGGGCCGCGTCGGCGACCTCTTCCAGGGTGGACCGGAACGCCTCGACCAGTTGGTGCGGCAGGTGCCGGACAAAACCGACCGTGTCGGCCAGGGTGTAGACCCGGCCTGACGGCGTCTCAGCCCGGCGCACGGTCGGGTCGAGGGTGGCGAACAGCGCGTTCTCCACCAGCACACCCGCACCGGTCAGCCGGTTCAGGATCGAGGACTTGCCCGCGTTGGTGTAACCCGCGATGGCCACCGACGGGATCGCATGACGCTTGCGCTCCTGCCGCTTGGTGTCGCGGGCCTTCTTCATCTCGACCAGCTCGCGACGCGCCTTGACCATCTTCTCGCGGATCCGGCGGCGGTCCGTCTCGATCTTGGTCTCACCCGGGCCGCGGGTGGCCATGCCACCACCACCGCCACTGCCGCCGGAAGCACCGCCACCGCCACCCATCTGCCGGGACAGCGAAGCGCCCCAGCCGCGCAGGCGCGGCAGCATGTACTGCATCTGGGCGAGCGAGACCTGGGCCTTGCCCTCCCTGGACTTCGCGTGTTGGGCGAAGATGTCCAGGATCAGGGCCGTACGGTCGACGACCTTGACCTTGACCACGTCTTCGAGCTGAATCAGCTGGCCCGGGGTGAGCTCACCGTCGCAGACGACGGTGTCGGCGCCGGTGGCCAGGACGATCTCGGCCAGCTCCAGCGCCTTGCCCTTGCCGAGGTAGGTTCCGGGGTCGGGTTTGTCACGACGCTGGATCACCGCGTCAAGCACTTCGGAGCCGGCCGTCTCGGCGAGCGCGGCCAGCTCCTTCATGGCGTTGTCCGCCTCCTCAGCCGTGCCGGAGGTCCAGACACCGACCAGCACGACGCGCTCCAGGCGCAGCTGGCGGTACTCGACCTCGGTGACGTCGGCGAGCTCGGTGGACAGCCCCGCGACGCGGCGCATCGACGTGCGGTCGGCGAGGTCCTGCTGGTCGCCGTCGTAACCGTCCTGGCCGGAGGTGTCCTGACCAGGCCCGTCGACGTCCGGTGCCGCGGGTCCGTCGAGGATTTCGTCGTACATCTCGTCGTTCGCGTCGTATCCGGGACGTCTCTCAGCGTGGGTCATTTCATCCTTAGGGCTGGTGTTCACGGTGACCGGAGTCGATCTTAAGAAGCGCAGTTGTCCGCTACTGCCATAGTGCCTCCGGCCTTCCCGATATTCCCATGCCGCCCCCGCCGTCGGCATCCGGGTTTTCCCCGGCCGCCCCGGGCGGGCCGTTCAGGAGGCCAGCACCTTGGCCTGGCCCGCGTCGGTGTGCACCCTGATCTTGTTCGGCGCGGACGGGTCCGTGGGCACCTTCAGCTCGGTGTTCCCGATGGACGAGGACAGGTCCACGGCGTATTTGGCGCTGCCCGGCACGCGTACGACAGCCTTGCCCGCCCCCGTCTCCGCCGTGAGGTTCAGCGGTGCGGAGCTGAAGGACATCTCCACGCTGCCCGCGTCAGTGCCGGCATAGGCGTTCTTGGCGGTGAGCGACCGCCCGTCGATCTGCCCCGCCTTCGTGTTGGCCTTGATGTCGCCCGACAGCCCGGTGAGGTAGACCTCGCCCGCGCTGGTCTTCACGTCGGCGGCGGTCCCGCGCGGCACGGTGATCTCGTAGCTGACGTAACAGGTGCCACCGTTCTTGCAGTCGTAGCCGAGGTCGAGGTTGTCGCCCTTGACGTCCTGACGGGTGGTGGGCTCGTCCTTGGAGTAGTGCTTCTTCTCCAGCACCTTGACGGTCTTCACGTCCTGCTCGGTGATCCGGACGCTGCCGGCGTCGGAACGCACGGTCACCTTCTTCACCGCCTGGGTGACCTCACTGGTGACATCGCGCCTGTGTTCGTCGTCGGTGCTGACGTTGACATCACAGCCCACCAGGAAGGCGGGTACGGCGAGTGCCGCTACAGCGATCAGGGCAAGACGCCGCTTGTGTGACGGACGCTGCGTGGACGGACGCTGTACGGACATGAGTGGTGCTCCCCCGTGGACTTCACGCCTCGGCCCCTTGGTGGCCGGATGGCTTCGACACGGTCAAAGCTAGTTTCGCGATCGTCTTCGCACGTCAGCCCACGGGCCGGTCAGGGTTCTCCTCCGCGGGGACGAATGAGCGGCGCGGTCCCCCACCCTCCAGCCAGGGTGGACCCTGACCCGCGGATGAGGGACCGGCCCGGGGGCTGGACGTACGGATGATCTTCAGCTCACTTCTTCATCTGCTTCTTGAAGTGCTCGAACGCTGCGTTCACCAGGGCGGAGAACTCCGTGAGCTCCGCGTCGTCCAGAACCGTGAAGGTCGCCGCGACCAGGGCATCGGTCAGGTCCTCGGCGGCGGCCCGACGGGCCTTGAGCTCGTCGGAGGCGGTGGGCAGGTCGCCCTGCCAGCCGTGCATGCGGATACGCCCCTCGGACTCGCCGTCGGCCACACCCGCGTCCAGTCGGCCGATCCGGTACGCGTCGACGGCGATGATGTGGAGGTCACCGCGCAGCTCGCGGAGTGTGGTGATGTGCTGCGCGACGGCGGCCGGAGCGTCCGCGGCGACGGGCTGGGCGCGGCAGCCGCTGTAGAGCGGGGCACGGGCACCCAGGTCGTTCGCGGTGATGATCTTCCCGGCGAGCTCGGCCAGACGTTCGACGCCGTCCAGGTCGGAGTAGGTCTTGCGGCCCCAGACGCGGTTGCCCTCGACGTACGCGAGGGCGGCCTTCTCCAGGGTTGTGGAAGCGACCGCACTCTCGTGGCCCCGCTCGATCATGCCGGGGACAAAGAAGTGGAACGCGTCCGCCACGGTGGCTGCGTCCACATTCCCCAGGACTCCGCCTCGTCCGGCGACGTAGAGCCCCAGGAAGTCGAGGCCGAGCTCCTCGCCGAGCGCGGCAGTGTCGGGGGCGAAGTAGAACTGCGAGCCGAGGGTGTGGATCGCCTTCTTGACTTCGGCGGCGGTGACGCGGGCGGTGGGGGTGTCGCTCATGGGGTTCAGCCCTCCGAATCGCTGGTACGAGTCAAGCGATGGTTTACCACAGAGGGCGTAACAGTGTTACAGAAACGTGGAGTTGGCTGCCGGCGGGCACTGGCGGGCGTTCGTCGATCATGCTCGGAATGCAGTGAACTGATCTGTGGCACAGCAGTCCGGGCATGATCGACGCAGCAGGGCACAGGTGCCCTACAGCCACCCGGCCCGGAGCTCCCCCTCAGCCACGATCACCGCGGGCCCGGTCATCTCAATGTGACCGTCCACCCGCTCGGTGATCACCAGGCGGCCGCCCGGCACATCCACGGTGTACGTGGCCGGCAGCGCGGCCCCGTCCCTGCGTACCGCGGCGACCACGACCGCGCAGGCCCCGGTACCGCAGGACCGCGTCTCACCGCTCCCCCGCTCGTACACCCGCATGGCCACGTGCCCGGGGCCGCGGTCCACCACGAACTCGACGTTGACGCCGTTGGGGTAAACAGTCGCGGGGCTGACCACCGGGGCCTCGGACAGCGGACCGGCATCAGCCAGGTCGTCCACGAACACGACCGCGTGCGGGTTACCCATGTCCACGTTGACGGCGGGACGGCCGAAACCGCCCAAAGTGACGACCCCCGCGGCAGCCGGGAACTCAGCGGTGCCCATGTCCACAGTGATGTCGCCCTCGGCGGGCACGGTCATCGTCTTGACCCCGCCCCGGGTGGCGATGTCCCACGTCCCCGGCTCGGCGAGCCCCGCTTCGACCAGGTAGCGCGCGAACACCCGGGTGCCGTTGCCGCACATCTCGGCGACCGAGCCGTCCGCGTTGCGGTAGTCCATGAACCACTCAGCCTGGTCGGCCAGGTGCGCGACCTCGGCGGCCTCGGCCGTACGGACGATACGCAGCAGGCCGTCGCCGCCGATGCCCGCGCGGCGGTCGCACAGCTTCGCGACCTGGGCGGCCGTGAGGTCCAGGGCGCCGTCGGCGTCCGGGACGATCACGAAGTCGTTCTCGGTGCCGTGGCCTTTGAGGAAGCGCAGAGTGTTCACGGGTCGATCGTACAAAGACCGGGTCCGCCGCGTCGATCATGTACAAAATCCCGGCGGAACGGACAACCGAGGGGCATTTTGTACCTGACCGACGCGACACCGGGCTCAGCCGGCCGGATACACCACCCCCGCCGCCCCGCCACCGCGGCGCACCGGCTCAGCCACCGCCTGGAGCTTGCCACCGGGCAGGAACTCCACCGCGGCCGCGGCCCCGATCTCCGGGTTGTCCCGGAAGACGTGGCCCTTGGCGGCCAGCCCGGCCTTCAGGTCGGCCGGTACGCCCGGCTCGGCCTCGGTCGCGGCGCCGTTGCGCTGTGACAGGCGCGGCGCGGCCACTGCCTGGGGCAGGGTCAGGCCCCGGTCGAAGCGTCCGTCGAGGATCTGGAGCACCGTGGTGATGATCGTCGCGCCGCCCGGGGAGCCGACCGCGAGCTTCGGTTTGCCGTGGCCGTCGAGCACGATCGTCGGCGCCATGCTGGAGCGCGGGCGCTTGCCCGGGGCCGGCAGGTTCGGGTCGAAGACGCCCGGAGTGACCGGGGCGAAGCTGAAGTCGGTCAGCTCGTTGTTGAGGATGAACCCGCGGCCCGGCACGGTGATCGCGCTGCCGCCGGTCTGCTCGATGGTCAGCGTGTAGGAGACGACGTTGCCCCACTTGTCGGCGACCGTCAGGTGCGTCGTCGAGTCGCCTTCGTACGGGGTGTTGTCCGCGACGCCGGTGAGCTTGGCGCAGTTCCGGTCGTACGGCGGCCTCGGGTCCCCCGGGAGCACAGGACTCACCCCGGCCTTGGCCGGGTCGATCCGGCAGGCCCGTTCCTTCGCGTAGCGGTCGTCGAGCAGCCCGCGCGGCACGTCGATGAACTTCGGGTCGCCCACGTAGCGGTTGCGGTCGGCGAAGGCGAGGCGCGAGGCCTCCAGGTAGTAGTGCGCCGCGTCGACGGCGGACATCTTCGAGACGTCCTTGGTCTCCAGGATGTTCAGCGCCTCGCCGACGGTCGTACCGCCGGACGACGACGGGGCCATCGAGTAGACCTGGTAGCCGCGGTAGCCGGTCTGTGTCGGCTTCTGCCGCAGGACGTCGTACGCCGCCAGGTCCTTGGCCGTCATCAGCCCGGGGCGGAAGACGTGGTCCGCGTCCGGGGTCATGGGCGGCTTCTGCGCGGTGTCCGTGATCTCCCGGCCGAGGCCGCCCTCGTAGATCCAGTCGACGCCCCGGGCCCCGAGTTCGCGGTAGGTACGCGCCAGGTCCGGGTTCTTGAACACACTGCCGACGGCCGGGGGCACGCCGCCGGGCAGGAACAGTGCCTTGGTGGGGACGATGTCGTCGAAGCGCGTGGCGTTCATCGCTGTCTGGTCACGGAAGGTCGCGTCGACGGTGAAACCCCGCTCGGCGAGCTCGGCGGCCGGCTTGAGCGCGTCCTTCAGCTTGGTGCTACCCCACTTGCGCAGGGCTTCGTCCCAGGTCATCGCCGTGCCCGGGACGCCGACCGACAGTCCGGAGTTGACCCCTTCGACGAACGGGATGGGCTTGCCGGTGGCCGGGTCCAGGAAGGACTTCTCGTTCATCGCCGCGGGTGCGGTCTCCCGGCCGTCGAGCGTTCTGACCGTACGGGACTTCGCGTCGTAGTAGACGAAATAGCCGCCGCCGCCGACGCCCGACGAGTAGGGCTCGGTGACGCCCAGCGCGGCTGCGGTGGCCACCGCCGCGTCCACGGCGTTGCCGCCCCGGCGCAGCACCTCCAGGCCGATCGCGGTGGCATCGGGGTCGACCGACGACACCGCGCCGCCGTAGCCGGTGGCGGTGGGCTGTTTGGGCGGCGTACCGCCCGGCCCGTGCGGGTGCGCCGAGGCGACTCCCGGCGTGGTCAGGACCAGTCCGACGGCAGCGGCACCAGCAGCCAGTCTGGTGTAGCGCTTCTTAGGCATCTGCAGGGCCATAGGGCCTCCCCCGGAGCGGACAGCACAATGGCGCCACCCTGCCACGGGGTCACCACAGTCAACAAGCAACCCGGTGACGAACAGTCAAAAAACCGTTCCTGTACGGAGGAACTCCCGCGAACCGGCCATCTCGCACGGGGCCTTCCGCACGCTCGCCCGGTCTTGACCCGCTCAGGCCCGGATCAGCCGCAGCGACTCCGCAAGCAGATCCGCACGGTCCCACCCCAACCAGTTCACCCGCGGATCACGTCTACAGCGCCCACCCGGGGGGCCACCCCCCGGACCCCCGGGGCGCGGTCAGCCGCCGATCAGCCGCAGCGACTCCGCAAGCAGATCCGCACGGTCCCACCCCAACCAGTTCACCCGCGGATCACGCCTACAGCGCCCACCCGGGGGGCCACCCCCCGGACCCCCGGGGCGCGGTCAGCCGCCGATCAGCCGCAGCGACTCCGCAAGCAGATCCGCACGGTCCCACCCCAACCAGTTCACCCGCGGATCACGTCTGAACCAGGTGTCCTGGCGGCGGGCGAAACGGCGGGTCGTCCGTACGGTGTCGGCCTTCGCGTCAGCCTCGGTGAGTTCGCCGTCGAGCTGACGGAGCGCCTGGGCGTAGCCGAGGGCCTTCGAGGCGGTCACGCCGTCGCGCAGGCCGATCGAGTCGAGGAGGCGGACCTCGTCCAGGAGCCCGGCCGCCCACATGCGGTCGACGCGCAGGCCGATGCGTTCGTCGAGGACGGGGCGGGGGACGTCCACGCCGATCTGCACGCTGTCGTAAACCGATTCGTGGGTGGGCAGGTTCGCGGTGAACGGACGGCCGGTGATCTCTATGACTTCGAGGGCGCGGACGATCCGGCGGCCGTTGGAGGGCAGGATCTTCGCACCCGCCTCGGGGTCGAGCGCCGCGAGCCGCTGGTGGAGTGGTCCGGTGCCGCCTTCGGCGAGTTCGTCCTCCAGGCGCCGGCGAACGGCGGCGTCCGTGCCGGGGAAGTCGAGTTCGTCTAGCACGGCGCGGACGTACAGCCCGGAGCCGCCGACCAGGACGGGTGTGCGGCCTTCCGCCCGCAGCCGGTCCACGACCGACCTGGCGTCCTCCTGGTACTCGGCCACGCTCGCGGTGCGCGTCACATCCCACACGTCGAGGAGGTGGTGCGGCACGCCCTGGCGTTCGGCGTCGGTGATCTTGGCGGTGCCGATGTCCATGCCCCGGTACAGCTGCATCGAGTCGGTGTTGACCACCTCGCCGCCGAGGGCCTTGGCCAGCGCCACGCCTAGATCGGACTTCCCTGCGGCGGTAGGGCCGACTACGGCGACGACACGGGGACCTGAGGACGTGACGGGGGAACTCACCTGCACGATTGTGCCGGATCGCGACCACCTTTTTGTCCCCCGTCGGGTTGGGGTGCCCCGAGCGCGCGTAACCCGGACGGCTCAGCGTCGTTTCGCCCTTCAGGTGTCGTGTCTGCCGGTCGTCCGCCGTCCGGAGCGCTCCGTACGCCCGTCTGGCCGCGACCGCGTGCCACGACATGCACGAACATCATCTGCGTCGTACGGTCAAGGAGTCATGAAATGGGCGTTTTCGACTGGTTCAAGCGGCGGTCCGAGGAATCGGACGCCGTCGCCCCGCCCGGACAGGCCGGCGGCGACGTAGCCGTCCTGGTCGGGGAACGTCCTGCCGACGCCGAGCACGGGCACGCGGCGGAGAACGGCATCGAGCCCGAAGCTGCGACGGCCTCCCACCAGGAAGAAGCGGTGGGAGAACCGGAAGGAGAAAACATGGGTCTGCTCGATAACTTCAAGGACAAGGCCGAAGAGCTCAAGGACAAGGTCGGCGACGCTCTCGGCGGCCACAAGGACAAGATCGAAGGCGCTGTCGACAAAGCCGGCGACGTGATCGACGAGAAGACCGACGGCAAGTACGCCGACAAGGTCGACTCGGTGCAGAACGCGGTGAAGAAGGTCGTCCCCGGCACCTCGGGCGGCGAGCCGCCGACCATCTGATCAGACGCGCGGACGACCGCTCGGACCACAAGGGCCCGCTCCCCGGCACAGGGGACGGGCCCTCGGGTCTGTCCGGGGCGAGTGGGTCCGGGGCGAGTGGGTCCGGCGCTCCCCCGGCCCTGCGGACCGGGGCGGCACTGCGATCGCGGGGCCGGGCCTAAATCCAGAGCGCGGTGAAGTAACCGACTCCGTACGGCGCGTCCGAATACAGCAGCTCCCCGCCCAGTCCGGCCCCTTCGGCCGCGCCGGCCAGGACCTGCCAGGGTGCGCGCCCGGCAGCCCACAGTTCGGCCGACAACCCGGGGTCGAGGGCTGCGAGAGCGGTGATGTCGGCCGTCGCCAGGGCCCGTGCGACGGCGGCGTCATACGCCTCGGCGCGCGGGTCGAGGTAGCCCGGGGCCTTCTCCGTGCGGCAGGCGGAGCCGTCGCCCATGACCAGGAGGGCCGTACGCGCGGGGCCCTCGACGACCTCGCGGCCGAGCTCGGCGCACTCCTGTGGGGTCATGTCGGACGGTACGCCGCAGCCTGCGACGGGGCCCTGCCAGCCCGCCCGGTCGAGCAGCCAGGCACCGAGTGTCAGGGAGGTCGGCAGCCGCGCGGACTCCGGGCTCGCGGCGCGCCCCGTGCCGAGCCGCACGGAGCGGTCCACGCCGAACCTGCGGAGGTCGCCGACGGCACCCCACGGGTGGCTGGTCACGAAGGACTCGTCCCCTGCGCCGATCACCAGGACGCCGGCGGGCCCGGCGGCGATGAGCGCTGTCAGCGCCCGGTCGCAGGCCGCGCGCAGGCCGTCGAGTTCCGACGCGGCGGCGGGGCCCGCCACCTCGGGGAGCAGCAGGGGCGGGGCGGGGGAGACAACAGCAGCTACAAGCACAGGTCCGAGCGTATGTGACCGGCGGGAATGCCCGCCCCGTAGGCCCGTGATGGAATCGATCACATGGGTGAACTAATTGTCATCAGGCACGGCGAGACGGAGTGGAGCCGCACGGGGCGGCATACCGGGCTCACCGACATCCCACTGACCGCACACGGGGAGGAGCAGGCCACCGCGGTGACCGGACTGCTCGCCGACCGTAAATTCAAGCAGGTTCTGGTCAGCCCACTGCTGCGGGCGCGCAACACCGCGCACCTCGCCGGGCTGTCCACGGTCGACTTGGACCCGGACCTGCGGGAATGGGACTACGGCGGATACGAGGGCCGGACATCGGCGGAGATCAAGGACAAGCATCCCGACTGGTACCTCTGGCGGGACGGCGTCATCCCGGGCGACGCCGAGCACCCCGGGGAGACCGCGGACCAGGTCGGCGCGCGGGTGGACCGGGTGCTGAAACGGCTGATCCCGGTTCTGGAGGACGGCGACGCCGCGGTGGTCGCGCACGGCCACGTGCTGCGGGTGCTCACGGCCCGCTGGCTGGGCCTGCCCGCGGACTACGGGCGGCTGTTCAAGCTGGACACGGCCACCGTGTCGGTCCTGGGGTTCGAGCATGAGCGCCCGGTGATGCTGGGGTGGAACGCGCGCTGAGGCGGCCGGCGCGTGGTCGGCCCCTGGCCAGTGCGCGGTCGGCCCCTGGCCAGTGCGCGGTGGGCCCCTGGCCGGCACGCTAACCAACTGAACAGACGGGTAAGAAGTGGTGGTCATCCGGGCCGGATGACCACCACTTCTTACCCGTCTGTCTGGTTGGCGAGTCGCCCGAGTGCCAGCCCGCGGCAGCGTCAGCCGCAGCTAGTGCAGCCCGACTCCTGCACCGCCGCCTGGTTCGGCACGCCGATCGTCGGCAACCCGAGCATCACGCCTTTGGGCGCGACAGCAGCGCCAGCAGCCGCGGGGGCCGCGTTGCGCTTCTCCCACGCGTCACCGGCGGGGGTCCGGCGCACGGACAGCACCGGCTTCTCCGCGAGCAGATGGTGCGGGGCGGCGTAGGTGATCTCAGTGGTGACCATGTCCCCGGGGCGAATGCCGCCGGGGACCATAAACCCAGCCCCGGGGCGAATGCCGCCGGGGACCATAACCCCAGCCCCGGGGCGAATGCCGCCGGGGACCATAACCCCAGCCCCGGGGCGAATGCCGCCGGGGACCATGAGTCCAGCACCTGGGCGCACACCTTCAGCAGGTGCCTCGAAGTGCACCAGGCGCAGGTCGGGGGCCCGGCCGGAGAGGCGGTGGGTCTCCCCGTCTTTGCGGCCTTCCCCCTCGGCGACGAGCACCTCGACAACGCGGCCGACCTGCTTCTGGTTCTCCGACCAGGAGATCGAGTCCTGGAGCTTGACCAGCCGCAGGTAGCGCTCCTGCACCACGGCCTTGGGGATCTGCCCGTCCATCGTGGCGGCGGGGGTCCCGGGTCGCTTGGAGTACTGGAAGGTGAACGCGTTCGCGAACCTGGCCTCCCGTACGGTGTGCATGGTCTGTTCGAAATCCTCGTCGGTCTCGCCGGGGAAGCCCACGATGATGTCCGTCGAGATGGCCGCGTCAGGCATGGCCGCGCGGACCTTCTCGATGATGCCGAGGAAGCGCTCCTGGCGGTAGGAACGGCGCATGGCCTTCAGGATGGTGTCCGACCCCGACTGCAACGGCATGTGGAGTTGCGGCATGGCGTTGGGGGTCTCGGCCATCGCGGCGATCACGTCGTCGGTGAAGTCGCGGGGGTGCGGCGAGGTGAAGCGGACCCGCTCAAGCCCGTCGATCTCCCCGCAGGCGCGCAGCAGTTTGGAGAACGCCTCGGGGTCGCCCATGTCGGAGCCGTACGCGTTGACGTTCTGGCCGAGCAGCGTCACCTCGACGACGCCTTCGGCGACCAGGGCCTTGATCTCGGCGAGGATGTCGCCGGGGCGGCGGTCCTTCTCCTTGCCGCGCAGCGCGGGCACGATGCAGAAGGTGCACGTGTTGTTGCAGCCGACGGAGACGGACACCCAGGCCGCGTAAGCGGATTCGCGCCGCGTCGGCAGCGTGGAGGGGAAGACGTCCAGGGATTCGAGGATCTCGACCTGGGCCTCCTCCTGCACGCGGGCCCGGTCGAGCAGGGCCGGCAGGGAGCCGATGTTGTGCGTGCCGAAGACCACGTCGACGTACGGGGCCTTCTCGATGATGGTGTCGCGGTCCTTCTGCGCCAGGCAGCCGCCCACGGCGATCTGCATGCCGGGGCGGGCGGCCTTCTTCGAGGCGAGGTGCCCGAGGTTCCCGTACAGCCGGTTGTCGGCGTTCTCCCTTACGGCGCACGTGTTGAACACGACGACGTCGGCGTCCTCGCCTTCGGGCGCGCGCGAGTAACCCGCGTCCTCCAGCAGCCCGGAGAGGCGCTCGGAGTCGTGGACGTTCATCTGGCAACCGTATGTACGGACCTGGTAGCTACGCATAACCGCCCAAGGATATGTGGTGGCGGAACCCCCATGTCACGGCCTGCCGCAGGACTGGGAGCATTCCCCCCATGCGAGCCCTGCGCAGAACGCTCCCCCGACCCACCACCCGCGTGGTGTGGATCGTGGCCGTCCTGGCGCTGGTGGTCGCGGGCACCGGGGTGCTGTGGCTGAACTCGAACAATGATCCACGGTACGACGGCGGTCCCGTGAGTCTGGCGACCGGCGTACCCGAGGGGGTCTACCACCGGTACGGGACACTGCTCGCCCCGCGTCTGTCCGACGACCTGGGCGTACGGGTCACCCTCGATCCGACGCGCGGCTCGGTGGACAACCTCCAGCGGGTGATCGCGGGACGGGACAGCTTCGCCATCGCCACCACGGACGCGGTGGCCGACCTGCCGGCCGGTGACCTGGCCCGGCTGCGGGCGGTGGCCCGGCTGTTCGACGACTACGTGCAGTTGGTGGTCCCGACGGGGTCCCAGGTCGCCCGGCTGCCCGACCTGCGCGGGCGGCGGGTGGGCATCGGCCTGCCGCAGTCGGGTGTGGAACTGGTCACACGCCGGCTGCTCGCGGCCGGCGGGCTCAATCCGGACACGGACATCGACGCGGCGCAGATCACGCTGGACGACGCCGTTGTTGGATTGAAGAACGGATCCCTCGACGCCTTCTTCTGGTCAGGCGGTCTGCCGACCAAGGCGGTGTCGCAGCTGGCCGAGAACAATGCCGTACGGCTGGTCCCGCTCGGCGAGTACGCGGCGGCGCTGCGGGACCGCTACGGCCCCGTCTACCGCGAGGCCGTGGTGCCCGGGGACGCCTATTCGATGGGTTCCGACGTCGCGACCGTGGCCGTGCCCAACCTGCTGGTGACCTCGGCGGGGGCCGATCCGCTCCTGGTCGAGCAGGTCACCGGGACGGTGATGCGCAGCCGCAAGGAGATCGGCCGGGATGTGCATCCGGCCCAGCTGGTGGATCCCCGTACGGCTGTCTTCACTGATCCGCTGCCCCTGCACGAGGGGGCCAGGGCGTGGTACCGGTCGGTGAAACCGTGACGTACGGTGCCGTGCGGATCGCTGATGTGTGATCAACCCCGGTGCGGGCGCCGCCGCGCGGGCCGTCCGCCGGGAATCCGTGACGCAGTCGACATGCGCGCGGTGCCCGGCGTGCACCATGCTTGGCACCGACGTCAGCCGGATCGAACAACAGGGCGATAGGGAGGTTCCGACCGCAGTGTCCGAGAGGTCTGAGAATCCTGTGGGGCCGGAGGGGTCCGGAGCCGCCGCCGGTCACCTGGTCGCCGGGCGTTACCGGCTGAGCCGGAGCCTCGGCCAGGGCGGCATGGGCCGCGTCTGGCTCGCCGTCGACACCGCGCTCGGCCGTGAAGTGGCGGTGAAGGAGCTGCTGTTCCAGCCCGGGCTCGATCCGGAACTCCAGCGCTCCTGGCTGGAGCGCGCCAAGCGGGAGGCCAGCGCCGCGGCCCGGATCCGGCACGAGAACGTCGTCACCGTGCACGACGTGATCGTGGAGGACGGGCGGCCGTGGATCGTCATGGAGCTGGTGGTCTCCCGGCCGCTGGCCGATGTCGTGCGCGCCGAGGGCCGTCTGGAAGTGGACGAAGCGGCCCGGGTCGGACTGCACGTGCTGCGGGCGTTGCGCGCCGCGCACGCACGGGGCGTGCTGCACCGCGATGTGAAGCCCGCGAACGTGCTGCTCGGCTACGACGGCCGGGTGGTCCTCACCGACTTCGGCATCGCCACCTATGTGGACGCGCCGCAGGTGACGCAGTACGGGGAGCTCCTGGGCACCCCCGGCTACCTGGCGCCCGAACGGGCCGGGCAGGCCGTGGCGCAGCACCAGCAGCACCTCAAGGACCCGGAGCGCTCGAAGACCGGCCTCGTACCGGCCGGGACCGGCCTGGAACCGGCCTCGGACCTGTGGTCGCTCGGCGCGACGCTGTACGAGATGGTCGAAGGGCGGGCGCCGTTCCGCAGCGCCAACCCGATCGACGCCATCGAGGCTTCGGTGCGTCAGGAAGCGCCCCGGATGCGGTTCGCCGGGCCGCTTGAGCCGGTGATCGAGGGTCTGCTCCGCAAGGACCCCGTGCACCGGATGGACGCCAAGGAGGCCGAGCTGCTGCTCGCCCGGCTGGTCCAGGACGCGGTCCCGGCGACCTGGGGCGGCCCGGTGCCCGAGACCGCGGCCTCACTGATGGTGGCCTCACCCGGGTCCGGCGACACCGGGCCCGTGGAGCCGACGTCCGGTGGCCCGCTGCCGTCCGTCCCGGCCCCGCGCCGGAAGTTCTGGCGGCACCGCGGGGTGCTGGTATCCGCCGCACTGGCCCTGGCCCTGCTGGTCGTGGGCCTGCCGTTGCTGCTGACCTGGGGTCATGGGGCGGGCAGCGATGACACGTTCGACCAGTTGAAGCGTGACTCGCAGACGTACGCGGCGATGGTGAAGCGCGGTTACGCGATAATCGGCGTCAAGCCCGACCAGCCGGGGCTGAGCGTGCTCCTGCCGGACGGTTCGTACGCGGGCTTCGACGACGAGATCGCCAAGATGATCTCCGAGGACCTGCGGATCAAGACGAAGCCGCAGTTCCTGCCGCTGGAGACCCAGGGCCGGGAGTACCGCATATCCAGCGGCCAGGTCGACTTCGTGGTGGCGAGCTACACGATCAACGAGGACCGCAAGAAGCGGGTGTCCTTCGCCGGCCCGTATTTCATCGCCGGTCAGGACCTGCTCATCCGTACCGACGACGATGCCGTGCACGGCCCCGAGGACCTGGCCGGACAGCCCGTGTGCGTGGTCCGGGACTCGACGCCCGCGGCCCGGATCAAGCAGCAGTTCCCGCAGATCAAGCTTGAGGAGCGCGGGAAGTACTCCGAGTGTGTCACCGACCTCCTGGCGAAGAAGGTGCGCGCGGTCAGCACCGACGACGCGATCCTGGCCGGTTTTGTCACCCAGCACCCCAGTCAGCTGCGCCTGTTGGGGCGGCCGTTCTCCCAGGAGCCGTACGGGGTCGCGTTCGCCAGGGGCGACACCGCGCTGGCCCGGATGGTGTGCCAGTCCCTGGAGAAGCGGATCGCGAACGGCGACTGGCAGCGGGCGTACGACACCCACCTGGGCAAGCTGAACCTGCCGGCGCCGCGTCCGCCGCACTGTGAGATCAACTGACGGGCCGTCGGCCTGGACGGAACCTGACGGACCGTCGGCCTCAACAGGGCCTGGCGTTTCCTCGGCCTCAACAGGGCCTGGCGCTTCCTCAACCTTTACAGGGCTTGGCGTCCTGTCGGCCCGACGAGGATTTGACGCTTCGTCAGTCTGTGCGCGGAAGACCGAGTGTGACGGTCAGTCCGCCCTCCTCCCCGGTGGTGAACTCCAGCGTGCCGCCGGCGGACCTGAGCAGGGTGCGGCAGATGGACAGTCCGAGCCCCGTGCCGTCCACGTTCTGGTGCCGGGGGCTGCGCCAGAAGCGGTCCCCGACGCGGCGCATCTCGTCGGAGGTCAACCCCGGTCCGTGGTCGGAGACGCTGATCTCCACGTGGTCACCGGCTGCGGACACGCCGACGCGGACGGTCCCCCCCGGCGGGCTGAACTTCAGCGCGTTGTCGAGGACCGCGTCCAGGGCACTGCCGAGGGTCACCGGGTCGACCGCGGCGGTCAGTGCCGCCGAACCGAACAGGTCGAAGGTCTGGTCGCGGCTGCGGGCGACCGGGCCCCAGCCGTCGACGCGTTCCCGGACCAGGGCGGCGACATCGACGGGACCAGCGTTTCCGTACGCTGTATTGGCATCGTTTTCAGCCAGTGCCAGTGCCAGCAGACCGTCGAGGACGCGGGTGAACCGGCGGCCCTCCTCGCGTAGTCCCTCAAGGACCCCGTCGCTCTCCGGCGGCAGCTCGAAGCCGAGTTCCTCGATCCGGAGCATCAACGCAGCGAGGGGGTTGCGCAGTTGGTGCGAGGCGTCGGCGGCGAAGGCCCGCTGCTGCCCGACGACGGTCTCGACGTTGTCGGCCATTTCATTGAACGACCGTGCCAGGCGACGCAGTTCGGGTGGTCCCTGGGCGGCCGCGACGCGTGCCCCGAGGCGCCCGGTGGCGATTTCGTGGGTCGCCGCGTCGAGCGTACGGACGGGGTGCAGCGCCCAGCCGGCCAGCCGGGTGGCCAGGACGAGGGCGGCGAGCAGCGCGACGGCCTCCCCGGCGGCGAGGACCAGCCAGTCGCCCAGGACGCGGGAGCGCATCCGCCCGGTGGGCGAGTCGGTGACGGCGACGCCGATGACGTCGCCGCGGTGGATGACGGGGGCGGCGACGAGGATGCGGCGCTCCTCCCAGGGCAGCACCCGGGGCGGGTCCTCGCTGCGGCGGCCGGCGAGGGCTTCGGCGAAAGCGTTCTTCGGGTGGATGCCGCCCGGGAGCACATAACCGGGGTGGGAGACGGCGAGCGGCCGCCCGGAGAGGTCGAAGACCCCGGCTTTGATCCGGTAGACGTTTTCGTAGCGTTCGAGTTCGCCGCGCAGGACACCGAGGTCGGCCGGTTCCGGACGCTCGCCGGTGCTCTCGGTGGAGCGGACGAGCTCGGAGTCGGAGACGACGGTCAGCTGCGCGTCGGAGGCGAACCGGGCGGTGTCGTCGACACGGTCGCGGATGAGGTCCTGCTGCCGACTGTCGGCACGGGACGCGGCCAGGGGGATGCCGAGGGAGAGCAGCACGGCCGCCATGAGGGCGAGGAGTAGGGCGAGGACACGGGTGCGCACTGCGGCTCAGGCGCCCACGACGCGGTAACCGACGCCGCGTACGGTTTCCACCAGCGCCGGGTCGCCGAGCTTGGCGCGCAGGGAAGCGACGTGCACTTCCAGCGTCCGCCCACTGCCCGACCAGGCGCTCTGCCAGACCTCGCTCAGTATCTGCTCCCGCCGGTAGACGACGCCGGGCCGCCCGGCGAGCAGTGCGAGCAGGTCGTACTCCTTGCGGGTCAGTCCCAGGTCGCGCCCGTCGAGGGTGACCCTCCTGGCGGCGGTGTCGAGGACAAGCTGCCCGAGGCGTTGCAGATGGCTGCTGTCGGCGACGTCCGGCACGGCGTCGACGCGCGTACGGCGCCCTACCGCGTGGATGCGCGCCAGGAGCTCGCCGATGTCGTACGGCTTGGTCACGTAGTCGTCGGCGCCGAGGTTCAGCCCGTGGATGCGGGACCGCACGTCGGCCCGCGCGGTGACCATGATCACTGGCACGTCGGACTGCCGGCGGATGCGGCTGCACACCTCGAACCCGTCGTGGTCGGGCAGCCCGAGGTCCAGGAGGACGACGTCGTAGGCGTCCGACAGCGCTTCGAGGGCTTCCTCGCCGCAGGTGGCGTGCCGCACCTCGATGCCGTGCCGGGCCAGCACCGCGCGCAGCGGCGCGGCGACCCGCAGGTCGTCCTCCACCAGGAGCAGTCGCATCCCGTTCGTCCCCCTGTTGTCCGGTGTTGTTGTCCGGGTTGTGCGGTGTTGTTGTGTGGTCCACACGCTTCGCCGGTATGTGGTGATGGTCTCGGACCCGGCCCGCGCGCGCCCGGCTACCCCGGCTTAATCACATGATCCCTCAATGGGCGTTACCAAACAGCGACCTCAAGTGATGCTCAAGTCAGCAACCAACCCCTACCCCGTTCGGGTTAACCTCCTGCCCACCCGGCGGGTGCCGGGGTTCGCGATCCGGACCCCGGCTCGCCGGTTCCCTCATCTCTTCCCCTTCCGCCCTTTGTGGGCTCCCAGCCAGCCAGAACGGAGCGAGCAATCGTGACCGACGCACCTGATCTCCTTACGAAGGAATCGCCGGTAGCGGGCGAGGGCGAGCCCCTGGTCGTGCTGTCGGGGGTCAACAAGCACTTCGGCGCCCTGCACGTGCTCCAGGACATCGACCTGACGATCCACCGCGGCGAGGTCGTCGTGGTGATCGGCCCCTCGGGCTCCGGCAAGTCGACACTGTGCCGCGCGGTCAACCGCCTGGAGACCATCGAAGCCGGCACGATCACCATCGACGGCACTCCGCTGGCCCAGGAGGGCCGCGAGCTCGCCCGGCTGCGCGCCGACGTCGGCATGGTGTTCCAGTCGTTCAACCTGTTCGCGCACAAGACGATCCTCGAGAACGTCACGCTGGGCCCGGTCAAGGTACGCGGGGTGGCCAAGGACGTCGCCGTGAAGCAGGCCCTCGAACTCCTCGACCGGGTCGGTGTGCGCGCCCAGGCGGAGAAGTACCCGGCGCAGTTGTCCGGCGGTCAGCAGCAGCGGGTGGCCATCGCCCGCGCCTTGGCGATGAAGCCCAAGGTGATGCTGTTCGACGAGCCGACCTCCGCGCTCGACCCCGAGATGATCAACGAGGTCCTGGAAGTCATGCGCTCCCTCGCGGGCGACGGCATGACCATGGTCGTCGTCACGCACGAGATGGGCTTCGCCCGCTCCGCCGCGAACCGGGTGATCTTCATGGCCGACGGCCGGATCGTCGAGGAGAACACCCCTGAGGAGTTCTTCTCCAACCCGCGCAGCGACCGGGCGAGGGACTTCCTCTCCAAGATCTTGCACCACTGAACCCACCTGAGACTGTCCGCCGGGGTCCAGCCCCCGCACCAACGACGTTGCGGGTACAGCGCACCCCGGCGGACACAGCTTGTCGAACGCCCCGCAGCACCAGCTGAACCCTCGTCATGTACCCAGGCGTACAAGGCGCGTAGGCAGTACACACCCGCCACGTCCCGTGGGGGGACGCCCGGCTCGAAGGACAAGGACCGCTCTCATGAACCGTCGTATGCGCACGGCAGTCGCTGTAACCGGCATCGCCGCCATGGCCCTGCTCGGCACCGCTTGTGGCAAGGACAGCAAGGACGACGCGAAGTCGGGGTCGTACGAGGTCAAGAAGGACGTGAAGATCGACGCTTCGCCGGCCTTCAAGAAGGCCAAGGACCGCGGCAAGCTGATCATCGGTGTCAAGGACACCCAGCCGGGCCTGGGCTACAAGGACCCGACGAGCGGCAAGTACTCCGGCTTCGACATCGAGGTCGCCAAGATGGTCGCCGCCGACCTCGGCTTCGCCGATGACAAGATCGAGTACAAGCCGATCCAGTCGGCCAACCGGGAGACCGCGCTGGCCGCCGGCGACGTCGACTACTACGTCGGTACGTACAGCATCACCGCCAAGCGCAAGGACCTCGTCTCCTTCGCCGGCCCGTACTACATCACCGGCCAGTCGCTGCTCGTCCGCAAGGACAGCACGCTCACCGATGTCACCGCCATGAACGGCAAGACCGTCTGCTCGGTCAACGGCTCGACGTCGATCGACAACATCAAGAAGAAGTACCCGGACGTGAAGTCCACCTTCTTCGCGTCGTACGACCTCTGCGTCGAGAACCTGCTGAGCAAGCAGGTCGACGCGGTCACCACCGACGAGACGATCCTGTCGGGCTACGCCGCGAAGGACTCCACCAACCTCAAGGTGATCGGCAAGCCGTTCTCCGAGGAGAAGTACGGCGTCGGCCTGAACAAGGACGACAAGGCGCTGCGCGACGCGGTCAACAACGCCATCGAGGCGCACGAGAAGAACGGCGACTGGAAGAAGGCGTACGACTCCACGCTGGGCGCCTCCGGTGTGGCCATCGCCGCGGTCCCCGCGCTCGACCGCTACTGAGCCTTCGCCCCGGGCCCCGGGACTGATCGCTCCTGAGCTTTCACCCCGGGCACCAGGACCGAAACGCTACCGGGCGACCGTCACCGAGCAACCGTCTGATGCCGTAACACCGGCGGCCCGCCCGACGAAGGCGGGCCGCCGGCCCCCTCCCCCTCCGCCCTGCCGGACGCCCACAAGGACTCGCACATGGAATCTCTGCACCGCGGCTCCCGCGGCGTGAGGAGGAGTCGCTGATGAACCTTCTCGCCGACCACTGGGACCTCTTCAAAGACGGGTTCCTCGGCACCCTCGAACTGAGCGCCTGGTCAGGGGTACTCGCCCTGGTCCTGGGCACGGTCATGGCCGGCTTCCGGGTCTCGCCCGTGCCGCCGCTGCGCGCCTTCGGGACCGCGTGGGTGACCGTGCTCCGCAACACCCCGCTGGTGCTGCTGTTCTTCATCGCCGTACTGGCGCTGCCCCGCCTGGGTGTGAACCTGGACCGGCTGACGCTCTCGGTCATCGCGGTGGGCTGCTACACCTCGGCCTTCATCTGCGAGGCGATCCGCTCGGGCATCAACACCGTGCCGATGGGCCAGGCCGAAGCCGCCCGTTCGCTCGGGATGACGTTCAACCAGTCGCTGACCACGGTCGTGCTGCCGCAGGCGATGCGCACGGCCACCGTGCCGATGGGCTCGCTGATCATCGCGATGGTCCGTAACACCGCGATCGCCTCCGGGTTCGGCGTCACCGAGCTCCTGGGCTCGAAGGACTCGCTGATGGAGCAGGGCGAGAACGTCCTGTGGATCTTCTTCTGGATCGCCGTCTGCTACCTGATCATCACCCTGACGCTCAGCGCGCTGCTGGCCGTCCTCGAGAAGAAGCTGGCGGTGGCCCGATGAGCTCGCAGGCCAACGTACTCTTCGACGCACCGGGCCCCAAGACCCGGCAGCGCAACCGGATGTACAGCGTCCTCGGCACCGTGCTCATCGCCGGGCTGATCGCGTTCGTCGTCTACCGGTTCAACGCCACGGGCCAGTTCGAGGCCAAGAAGTGGGAGATCTTCCAGTACAAGAACGTGCAGACCGAGCTGTTCAACGGTCTGATGAACACGCTCAAGGCGTTCGCGTACGCCGGTGTGCTGTCGATCGTCCTGGGTGCGCTGCTCGCGGCCGCGCAGTTGTCCGACCACCTGGCCGTGCGGGTTCCCGCCATCGCGTTCGTGCAGTTCTTCCGCGCGATGCCGCTACTGGTCCTGATCTTCTTCCTCTACCTGGCGAACGCCACGTACGGCTGGGGTCTGGACGTGATGTGGGCGCTGGTCATCGGCCTGTCCGTCTACAACGGCACCGTGCAGGCGGAGACCATCCGGGCCGGCATCCTGTCGGTGCCCAAGGGGCAGAGTGAGGCCGCGTACGCCCTGGGCATGCGCAAGACCCAGGTGATGACGCTGATCCTGGTGCCGCAGGCGGTGCGGGCGATGCTCCCGAACATCATCAGCCAGCTGGTGGTGACGCTGAAGGACACCTCGCTCGGCTCGTTGATCACGTACACCGAGTTCCTGTACATCGCCAAGAGCTTCAGCGGTGACCAGACCTTCGGTCAGCCGTTCATCCCGATGGTGCTGGTGATCTCCCCCATCTACATCGGCCTGTGCATGGCACTGTCGTATCTGGCGACGTACATCGAGAAGCGGTCGCGGACGAGCCGCAAGGGCAAGCCCCCGGCCCAGCCCGCCAACTTGGAGATGGGCGCCGGCGTCAGCGCCTGAACACCCCCGGACCTGCGGCGCCCCGGAGCACTCCCCCTCGCTCCGGGGCGCCGCAGTCATGTCGTACGCCTTTTGTGCCCGATGATGGGGCCAGTGCAATCAGGCAACACGCTCGGGGAGGGGCCGGTGGCGCCCATGGACAGACAACGCAGGAACGATCCGTCCGTGGACGAACCGTACGCAGTGGCACCCGCGTCCGCCGCGCCGTACGAAGACTCGGTGATCATCGCGGGGGCGGGGCCGACCGGTCTGGCCGCCGCCCTCACCCTCGCCGGTTACGGCATCCGGTGTGTTCTGGTCGATCAGGGTACGGGTGTCGCGCGCGCGGGGTCCCGCTCCGTGGGGCTCGACACGGCGACGCTCGCCTATGTCCACGCCCTTGCCGGTGACCGCCTCGACGGCGCGGCCGAACCGTGGGGACCGACCCTCGTACGGCGGCGCAACCACGATGTCCAGGGCGGTACGGGCACCGCCGACCGTTTCGGTCTCTCCCAGAACCGCCTCGAAACCGCGCTGCTCGACGCCGTGCGGTCGCACCCGCTGATCACCACCGCGTGGCGGCACACCGTCGCCACGGTGGAACAGGACGGGCAGACCGTCACCCTCACCGCCACCGGTCCCGCCGGGCCGGTGCGCTGGCGGGCCTCCTTCCTGATCGCCTGTGACGGACGGCACTCCCCCGTACGCAAGGCCGTCGACATCCGCTTTCCGGGGCGACCGCGTGTCGACCGACTGCTGTGCGCCGACGTGAAGACCATCCTGCCGCGCGACGAAGAGCCTTTCTCTCCAAGGCTGTTCGTCGACCCGTCGTTCCACCGCGGCGGAACCGTCCACGTCCAGCCGCTTCCTGACGATGTGTGGCGGCTGACCTGGCAGCTGCCACTGGCGCACGGGTTCGCCAAGGCCTCCGCCGAGACGCAGGTCCTGAAGGTCCCCGGCGACCCCGCCGACCCGCAGAAGATCGCGTCCCGGATCCGCGGAGTCCTGCGTACGCTGTCCCACTCGGCCAGCGGCGACCAACACTGGCCCTACGACCTCCAGTGGACCGGCGAGTGGGAAGTCCACCAGCGGCTGGCGCGGCAGTTCAGCAAGGGACGTGTGCTGTTGGCCGGCGACGCCGCGCACCTGGTGCACCCGTCCGCCGCCGACGGGGTCGAACTCGGGCTGCACGACGTGCGGAACCTCGCGTGGAAGCTGGCCTTCGCGCTGCACGGGCAGGCGCCCATACGTCTGCTGAAGACGTACGACCGCGAACGCCGCGCGGTGGCCAAGCGGAAACTCGCGCTGGGGGAAGAGGCCCTGCACTTCCTCACCCCCCGTACGACGGTTCAAAAGGTCGGGCGCAGGCTCACCCTGCTCGGCACCCGCAGCGACGGCACCACCCTGCGCCGCCTCGACCCGCGGGGGGTCGCAGGCGAAGGGTCCGGGCCGGAGTACACCACTTCGCCGATTCTCTTCCCCGGGGCGGGAACCGGCGCTCCAGCCGCTGACGTGCCGGTCGTCCGCACGGACAGCACTGAGGGGAAGTGGCTCAGCGAATGCCTCGACCGGGTGTTCCTGGTTCTGTTGACAGCACCCGGTATAGAGGTGTGGGACGCCGAACGCTGGCGGAGTGCGGGCTTGATGCCCGAGCTGCGCCGTCGGGTGGACGAACTCCCCGTCCCCGCAGAGCTGGTGGCGACCCCGGAGTATCCGGGGGCGGCCCCGCACTCGCTGCTCCTGATCCGGCCTGACGGCTACCTCGCGGCGGTGCTCCCGCCGGACGCGCACGGGGAACTGGCAGCGGCTGTCAACACTGCCCGGGGCGCGGGCGGGGTCTAGGGCCTGTTCCGGGTTTCCCACCGGACCAGGCCGCAGGTCTTTCGGCGAGCATGCTGAAGTGCCCCCTTCCCCGGCTCGGGAAGAGGGCACTCCAGCATTCTCGCGGAGCGGAGCAAGCCGGGTCAGACCTCGACCTCCGCCAGTTCCTTCCCGGCCACCGGCTCCGGTTCCGGCACCGCCCCGGCCTTGCGCAGGGTGGCCAGTGCCGTAACCGCGGCGAGGAACATGACGACCGCTGCCGCGATCGCCGCGGCTTGCATCCCGTGGGTGAAGGCGTCGCGGGCGGCGTCGAACACCTGAGTTCCGATCTCATCCGGGAGGCGTGAAGCCACCGCTTGGGCTCCGCCGAGGGTCTCCCGTACGGCTTCCTGGTTCTCGGCGGAGATGCCAGCAGGCAGGGAACCGTCGACCTGGTTGCGGTACACGACACTTCCGATGGTCCCCAGGACCGCCATGCCGAGTGCGCCGCCGAGCTCCGAGCTCATCTCCAGCGTCGCGGCGGCGGAGCCGGCCCGCTCCAACGGCGCGGTGGCCATGACCAGTTCGGAGGCCAGTGCCATGACGACCATCATTCCGCAGGCGTAGACCGTGGCGCCGGTCAGGACGACCCAGAGGGCCGAGTCAGCGCGCACTTGGGTCAGGGCGATGAATCCGGCACCGGCGATGGTGAAGCCCCCGGTGAGCAGGTAGGCCCGGTTGATCTTCTGGGCCAGCGCGGTGGCCAGCGGGGCGACACCGCCGACGAGCACCGACGGGACCAGGGCCCACAGGGCGGCGCGCAGCGGGCTCATCTCAAGTACCGACTGGAGGTACTGCGTGGTGTAGATGGCGAACCCGACCAGGGCGAACATGGCGAGCAGGTTGGTGATGAGCGAGCCACTGAAGCCGCGGTCGCGGAAGAGTTCCAGGTCGAGCATCGGGTGTTCCAGCGTGCGCTGGCGGCGGATGAAGACGTATCCGACAGCGACTCCCACCAGCAGGGCGAGGGCGGGGAGCGCCTCGAAGCCGTCCTTCGCCATCTCCTTGAGGCCGTAGATGAGCGGGAGCACGGAGGCCAGCGTGAGCAGCGCGCTGAGGATGTCGAACCTGCCGACCTTCGGTGCCTTGTACTCCTTGACGAGGATCGGTGTGAGGACCAGGAGCATCACCATGAAGGGGGTGTTGACCAGGAACACCGAGCCCCACCAGAAGTGTTCGAGCAGGATTCCGCTGAACACCGGGCCGAGGCCGACGCCGCCGGCCATGACGCCGGACCAGATGCCGACGACCTTCGAGCGCTGCTTGTCGTCGGGGAACATGTTGCGGACCAGCGCGAGGGTGGAGGGCATCAGCGTGGCCCCGCCGATACCGAGCAGCGCACGGGCCGCGATCAGCATCTCGGCGCTCTGGGCGTAGGCGGCGGCGACCGAGGCGCCACCGAACGCCGCGGCGCCGATCAGGAGCAGCTTGCGGCGGCCGATCCGGTCTCCAAGGGATCCCATGGTGACCAGCAGGCCGGCCAGGACGAAGCCGTAGATGTCGAACATCCAGAGTTGCTGGGTGGTGCTGGGTTCAAGGTCCTGGCTGATGAACGGGACTGCGAAGTAGAGGACTGAAACATCCATCGATACGAGGAGCAGCGGCAGCATCAGTACACAGAAGGCGATCCATTCCTTGCGGCCCGCCAGCTGCCGTTCCGTACCGGATGTTTCCTGAGTCGTCGTCATATGGAGAACCGTACGCACGTCTTAGACGCTTGTATAGGACATTTGTATAAGACATGCGTTTTAGATGTTTGTTCAGCAGAAGCGAGGCGCGCGGCCACTCCGTGTGAGCGCCGCGGGCTGCCTACTAGCCGGACAGTTGTTCAAGACGAACGTCTCGTACGGTCGTCTAATACGTCTGTATGGATCCGTGGTTACACTGGACCCCATGGGACATCGCGAGGATCTGCTCACCGGCGCCAAGCACTGCCTGCTCGAAAAGGGCTACACGCGCACCACGGCACGCGACATCGTCGCGGCCTCAGGCGCGAACCTGGCCTCGATCGGTTACCACTACGGCTCCAAGGACGCCCTGATGAACCTGGCGTTCATGGCGGCCATCGAGGAGTGGGGCGACGAACTCCAGACAGTCATCGAGAGCCGGCCCCCGGCCCCGGAAGCCGACCTGCTGAAGCGCTTCGAGACGCTCTGGGACACCATCATCGGGCTGTACGCCAAGCACCGGAGAATGTGGATGGCGCAGTTCGAGGTGATCGCCCAGCTGGACCACTACCCGGAGCTGGCCAAGGCCCTCGCCGACATCCAGAAGGACGCCCGCGAGGGCATCGCGGAGCTCTTCGCGAGCGTCAACCCGGCCACCGACGAGGACTCCAGGATCGCGGTCGTGGTCTTCTACCAGTCACTCCTCGCGGGGATCATGGCGCTGCTCATGATCAACCCGGCGGGGGCGCCGTCGGGGCGCGAACTGGCTCTGGCACTAAGGACGATCGCATCCGGGGTTGGTGCGCGGAGGTGACTGCGGACCGGCCCGGGGATGCACAGCCAGGCCGGCGCGCCGCTTGGCACAGCCATTTCAGCAGGCCGGGAGTACCGGCCACCTCCGCTCGCCCCAACTGAACGGCAAGCAGCAATCCGGCCACTATCTGAGTATCTGAGTATCAAATACCATGACTCCTTGAAGACGTTCACTGCGACCGAAGCCGGACGAAACTTCTCCTCCGTCCTCGATGCCGCCCGACGCGGCGCGACCATCGAGATCATGCGCGGCGGCGAGCACGTGGCGACGATGATGCGATCCGACCGGATGACGACATCGTCATTTCTGCCGTCACAGTTGCGGAGCTCCGCCTGGGAGCGAGACTGTCCGACGCCGCGCGTCAAGCGAAGCGTGAAGCTGCGGTCAAACGCACACTCGGGTTCTTTCCCGTGGAGGACTACACCGCGACAGTGGCTGAGGAGCATGCCGAACTGTTCGCCCACACACGGAGAAACGGAACAGCCCGCGGTTCGCATGACCTGATGGTCGCCGCGACCGCGATGGCGACCGGGCGCACTGTAGTGAGCCTCGATGTCGCGGCGAAGTTCGATGACCTGCCGGGGGTTACGGCGATCGGCGCGGCGGTCTGACGCTGCTTTCGGAGTCCTCCAGCGGAAGATTCCAGCACCTGATTTTGAGGTAGATCCAATCTACGTAGATTGGATCTACCCAGTACCACCTGGCCTTTTGAGCTAACGCACGTCACCTCTTGCAGTGATCGTGACTGCTTGGGCCCCGAGAACGGCGTGCCGCGGCAGGGCGTCGCGGTGCAGCCGCATGGGAATTCCCCGGCCCCGTATCGATGCCGTCAAGCCCCCTGGAGCACCAACCGCCCGGCGTGGTCACATCACTGTCAGGGCGGTCGCGGAGCCCAGCACGACGCTCCGTCAGACCGCCCGCCACCAGTGCAACTCACCATGGGAAAAGGGAAAATCATGAAGACCCGCACGCAGAAGTTCATCGGTGCCGCCGTAGTGGCAGTCGCGCTGTTCGCCGTCTCCCCCACGGTGGCGTCGGCCGCCCCGGCGTCCGCGTCCGGCTCGGCGCAGACCGCGGGTCACCACACGATCCAGCCGATGTTCTGCAGCGAAGGCAATCCCTGCATCATGTAGTCCCGGCTCAACAGCCGTACGGTGGGCAGGGCATCCCCACGGGGTTCCCTGCCCATCGTGCGGTCACCCGGCAGAGATCATCGCTCCGAGCCGGTCGAGTACGCACCAGCACCGACCGGCCGCGCGTGCCTCAGGTCCGGACCCTCAGCACCCACGCCTCACGCGCGCCCCTGATGCGCACCCGGGCCAGCGTGCCGCCGCCGGGTGCCGACTCCAGTACGACGCTGCCGTCGCTGTCAGCGACCGCGCGGGCGACGATGGCCAGACCCAGGCCCGAGCCGGCCAGGCCGCGGGCCGCCGGGGCCCGCCAGAAGCGTTCGAAGACGTGCGGCAGGTCCTCGGCGGCAATCCCGGAACCGTGGTCACGGACCGTCAACTCGCCGTCCGCCAGCAGGACTTCGACGCACACGCCGCCCGGGGAGAACTTCAGCGCATTGTCGAGCAGGTTGACCACCGCGCGTTCCAGCGCGGCGGCGTCACCGCGGACGAACCAGGGCCGGATGTCGGCGTCGACGACCACGTCGGCCTCCGCGCGGAGCTGGGCGCGCGCGACCGCCTGTTCGACCACCCGGTGGAACGCGATGACCTCACGGGACGGGGCGGGCCGGTCCTGCGCGAGTTCGAGCAGGTCGCCGACCAGCTCGGACAGTTCCAGGGACTGCGCTTTGAGGTTGCACAGGAGGCGCGCCTTGTCCGCCTCAGGCAGCGGGCGGCCCTGGTTGTGGCTGCGCAGGAGCAGGTCGATGTTGGCCCGCAGGCTGGTCAGCGGCGTCCGCAGTTCGTGTCCCGCGTCGACGATCAGCTGCCGCTGGCGGACCCGGGAGGCCCGCAGTGAGCCGGTCATCGCATTGAACGCCCTTCCGAGGCGGGCGATTTCGTCCTCCCCCTCGGCGGGGATCACCGTGTCCAGGTCTTCCGTACGGGCGATGTATTCGGCGGCGTCCGTCAGCCGGTACACGGGGCGCAGCCCGGCGCGGGCGACGAGCAGTCCGGCGGTGGCCGCGCCCAGCACCCCGACCGCGGCGGTGATGAGGAGCCGCAGGGCCAGCTTGTGGAGGGAGTCCGTGACCTCGTTCAGCGGCCGGGAGACGGAGATCGCCGTGCCGGAGCCGTTGGCCATGGTGAGCACCCGAACCCGGGTGCCGTCGTCGGTCGTCGCGTTGTGCAGCGACCGCTTGGCACCTCCGGAGGCGACCAGGATGTCCGCTCTGGTGACCTTGAAGGCGGTGGAACCGGGCTGGGTGCAGGAAGTTCCGTTGGAGTAGACGGCCTGGAAGGTGAGCAGGTTGCGGGCGAAGGACGCCTGGACCGGGCGGCGGCACAGGTCGGACACGTCGCGGGGGTGCTTCAGGTCGGACCGGGGGATCGCGCTGATCGCGACGATGAGCGTCCGGTCGAGCTGGTCGTGCAGTTGCCTGCTGGTCAGGAACCAGCAGGCGGTGGCGGCGCCGGCCACCGCGAGCGCCACGGCGAGAGCGGTGAGCAGGGCGAGGCGGGTCCGCAGGGCCGGCCGGATCCGCAGACTGAGTCGGCGGCCCATCAGTGGTCCGTGCCGCGCAGGACGTAGCCGACGCCGCGCACTGTGTGGACGAGACGGCGCAGCCCGCCCGCCTCGGTCTTGCGGCGCAGGTACATGACGTACACGTCCAGCGAATTTGAGGAGGGTTCGACGTCGAACCCCCAGACGTTGTCGAGGATCTGATCACGGGTCAGGACTTGGCGCCGGTGCGCGAGGAGGAGTTCGAGCAGGGTGTACTCGGTGCGGGTCAGTTCGATCAGGTGTCCGGCGCGGCGCACCTCGCGGGAGCGGGTGTCCATCCGCAGGTCCTCGAACTCCAGAACGCCGTCGCCCGGGTGACCGTTGTCCCCGTTTCCGTTGCCCTTGCCGTTCCCGTTGATGCCGCTGCGGCGGAGCAACGCCCTTACTCGCGCGAAGAGTTCGTCGAGGTCGAAGGGCTTGACGAGGTAGTCGTCGGCTCCGGCGTCCAGGCCGGTGACCCGGTCGCCGACGCTGTCGCGGGCGGTGAGCATCAGGACCGGCACGTTGTCGCCGCGGGCGCGCAGCCGACGGCAGGTGGTGAGGCCGTCCATGCGCGGCATGAGTACGTCGAGCACGACGAGGTCGGGCCGCTCGTGCTCGACGGCCGCGAGGGCTGCGACGCCGTCCTCGGCCACGGTCACGGTGTAGCCCTCGAAGCGCAGGCTGGATTCCAGGGCGTCGCGTACGGCGGGCTCGTCGTCGACGACAAGGACGCGGACGGGCGGTCCTGAGTCGCGGCCCGGCTCGGCGTTCAGCCCGGGTTCTGCGGGGGTCATGATCGGTTGCACTCCTTGCTGCGGCTGGAGGCCAATACCGTCGCACACCGCCGCCGCACGGCGCAGCACGGCACGGACGTGGGCGATTACGTCAGGTATACCGCTTTCATCCCGTGCCGTCGTCGAACGTTCGTCGTTGTACGGGAGGCAGTGCGGCAGCCGGTGGTCGCTCCGGTCATCGGGCCTCCGGGGCGCCGTTAAGGCCATTCTCAGACGGCCGCGAAAGGCTGGCCGACGATCGATCTCCACTGTCCTTCGGAGAGCTGATGGCATCGCACACTGTCCTGGTCCGCGTCGGCCCCGCGAACGCCCCTGCCGTCAGACCTGAACGTGTCAGACCCGAACCGGTCAGCTCCGAACCGGTCAGCTCCGAACCGGTCAGCTCCGAATCCGGAAACGGCAGACCCGGGCCGCCCCCGTCGCACCGGACCAGCTGGGACATCGTGCGCGTCGCCGCGCTCCTCGCCGTCCTGCTGTTCCACAGTACGTACGTCGGTGTCCAGCTGGCCCCGGAGCTGGGGGCACGTCCTGTCACCTTCCCGTGGCAGGTCGGCGCGAGCATGCTGCTGCTGATCTCCGGGTACTTCACGTCGTTGTCCCTGCGTAAGGGCGATGTGCTGCGCTGGTGGGTGGGCCGTCTGGCCCGGTTGCTGCCGACGTATTTCGTCGCGGTCCTGGTGACATCCGCCGGTCTGCGCTATCTGGCGCCGCCCGGGTGGTGGCAACCGAGTCTGCGGGTGGTCTTCGAGAACTTCGCGATGCTGTGGAACTGGACTCCGCGGTCGGTCCCGTCCGTGGAGCCCGCGTACTGGACGCTGCCGCTCCAGCTCCTGTGGTTCTCCGCCGTGTTCGTCCTGTGGCGGTGGTACCGGCTGCGCGGACGCCCGGCGACTGTGACTCTCTACGCCGTCGTCGCCGCGCAGTCCCTGTTGTGGCCCGTACGCATGAACACGGATTCACCCGTGTTCGCGATGTTGCACGACGGCCTCGGTTTCCCCCGGGTGCATCTGTTCGTGGCCGGTGTCGCCGCGCACCGCTGGGGTTCGCGGCGGATGCCGACGGCCGCGTTCGTCCCGCTCATGGCCCTGTGTCTCTACGCCCACCAGTTCGAAGTCCAGGTGGACTCCTGGACGTGGGGCGTCGGTATCGGCATGGTCCTGGTGTGCCTGACTGCCCGGGGCCCGGACTGGGGCCGGTTCGTGCCCGCCCCCGCGGCCGGAGTGATCACCTGGCTGGCCTCGATCAGCTACGGGGTCTATCTCATCCACCAGCAGCTCGGCTACCGGATCATGTGGTGGCTGGGCCACTGGGGACTGGGCCCGGTGCCGCAGGAGATCGCGTTCTTCGCCACGGCGGTCCTCCTCGGCTGGCTGCTGACCGTGCTGGTCGAACGGCCCGCGCACCGTGCGCTCATGGGCGCGTTCGACCGTACGCGGGCCCGGTCACGTGGTGCGGACGTGGTGCGTGAAGAAATCCCACATCAGCTCGTTGGCTGAAATGTCGCGGTTCACCACGCCCAGCGGTGAGTCGTCGCCGCCGGGCATGCCCGGCCACGTGTGCCCCGCGCCGGTGGCGATGTACGCGACTACTTCGGCCCCGCCGCCGCAGCCGTTGTAAGTTACGCGCCGCACTTTGCGGGAGACGGCGGTGTACGTCGGTCTGGTCAGGCAGCCGTCGAGCTCGGCCCAGCGCTGGAGCGCGGTCGTCAGGGGGTAGCGCCACCGCAGGGAGTCGTCCCCGGCGTACGGGTTGGCCCGGTCGGCGGTGCCGTGGAAGGTAAGCACCGGCACGGGGCGGCCCGGCACGCACGCGTCGGCGCGGGGGTGTCCGTCCTTCCGCCAGGGGTCGGGGCTGCCCGCGCGCAGTCCGGCGACGGGGGCTATCGCGGCTATCCGGTCGGCGAGCCGGCAGCCGAGCATCGAGGTCATCCGGGCCCCGCCGGAGAAGCCGGTGGCGTACACCCGCCGGTCGTCGAGGCACAGACGCGCGTCGAGGGTGTCGAGCAGGTCCTCGGTGAACTGCACCTCGTCGCGGGCCCCGGCGGGTGTCGGGCGGTTGCCGAACAGCGGGACGCCGGGGATGTTCCAGGCGCGGCCGGTCTTCGAGCCCGGGTACCCGATGCCGCCGGCCGGGGCCGCGACCACAAAGCCGTGCCGGTCGGCGGCCTTGGGGAAGTCGCTCAGGCCCAGTTGGTCGGCGGGGTTGCTGTTGCTCCCGTGAAAGTTGAGCACCAGCGGCAGCGGAGTGCGGCCGTCGTAAGCCTGTGGGAGGTAGACGGTCACGGGGTAGACCTCGCCCTGCGAGGCCACGTCGATGCTGGCCGGGCCGGGGGCGGCGGTCCCGTCGCAGGCCGGGGCGCTGTCACTGGCGGCGCTGCCGCCGGATTCCAGGGAGTCCGCGCCACTCGTGGTCAGCGACGTGAGGAGCAGCAGACCGACAACAGCTGCGGCGGCCAGCGCCGGAACGGCGCCGGCACCGGCACCGCGGCGCAGGAGCGCACGCACCATGTTTTCTCCTCACCAGCCCTGGCCCGGTGAACACCGACCGGCCGCCTCACCGATCATAGAGTTCAGTTCTGGATGCCGCTGAGCGGGTGATGGCCGCCTCCACCGCGCCGATCCGGTCGGCGAGCAGGCCGACGGCGCCCACCGCGCGCCCGACCGGGTCGTCCGCGCTGCCGCCGAGCGCCTGGGCCCGGAGGTACAGGCTCTTCACCTCGGCCCACCGCGCCGCCTGCTTGTCAGAGAGCCGGTCGCGCAGTTCGGCGAGTCGCAGCAGGTTGCCTTCCGCGCCCACGGTCAGCGTCTGTGCCTCGCCGACGTAGTGGTCGTCGATGAGGGCGTCGAGTTCGGCGTCGTTCATCGCCGGCACGATGCGTTCGGCGAGCTTGTTCATGTTCCGGTAGGAGCCCTGGAGCTGGAAGGGGGGTTCGGTCCGTGACGTGTCCGACTGCGCGGCGGAGGCGATGTAGGCCCGGTTCACGGTCAGGACCAGTTCCTGTACGGAGATCAGCTTGCGCAGGACCGCGAGCAGGCGGTCCAGTTCCACCGTCCCGTACGGATGGGCCAGCTGGTCCGGCCGGACGGAGAGGTCCCCGTTCGCCAGGCGCACCAGGAGTTCGATGTCACCGCGCTCCCGGGCCGCGAGCGGGGCCAGGACCGGGTTGGAGGTGAGCGCGTTCTCCAGGTAGCTGAGCGCGAAGACGTCGTCCCGCCCGGACAGGACGTCGCCGAGGTTCCACACGTCGGCTCGGTTGGCCAGCATGTCGGGGATGCGGAAGCGCTCGCCGGTGCCGGTGTACGGGTTGCCGGACATGCAGACCGCGAAGCGCTTGCCGCGCAGGTCGTAGGTCCGGGCCCGGCCCTGCCACACGCCTTCCATCCGGCGCTGGGCGTCGCACAGGGGGATGAACTTCTGGAGCAGCTCGGGGCTCGTGTGCTGGATGTCGTCCAGGTAGAGCAGCACGTTGCTGCCGGTCTCCAGGGCGAAGGAGATCTTCTCCACCTCCTGCCTGGCGGTGGCGTTGGGCGCTTCGGCCGGGTCGAGGGAGGTGACGCCGTGTCCGAGGGCCGGCCCGTCGATCTTGACGAGCATCATGCCGAGGCGGCTGGCGACGTACTCCATCAACGTCGTCTTGCCGTAGCCCGGCGGGGAGATGAGCAGCAGCAGGCCCATCTGGTCGGTGCGCTTGGCGTCCCCGGCCGCGCCGAGCTGCTTGGCGAGGTTGCCGCCGATCAGCGGCAGGTAGACATCGTCGAGCAGCTTGTTGCGGACGAACGCGCTCATCACCTGCGGCTGGAATTCGGTGAGCCGCAGCCGTTGCTTCTCCGCGGCGACGAGCTCGTTGCGGCTTCGCTGGTACGCGCGGTACGCGGGGACCCGGGTGTCCCGGAACTCGTCGGTGCGGGTGAGGAATTCGTCCAGGCGCAGGTCCAGGCCGCGGGCTGTGATCCGCGGGTGGGTGCCGAGCAGGCCGTCGACGGTGACGGTGAGTTCCGCTGTCGATCCGTAGCGCGGGAGTTCGGTTCCGCACAGTTCCACAGCGACGGCTTCGGGCAGGTCGCGCGGGTCGGCCCCGGCGGCCCCGGCGTAGGCGCCGAGCCAGCCTTCGACCAGTTGCTTCCGCGCCGCCAGGTCGCCGTCCAGGGCTGCGAGGTCGTCCTCGTAGGCGTGGACCGCGTCGCCGAGCTTCCGGCGGAACTGCTCGCCCAGCCGAACGGCCGAAGCGCTGGTGACAAATCCGCTCTGACTGCTCGCCAGTTCCTCGAAGAGATAAGCGCCGACGCCGGTCGCTCCATTGAACTCACAGACAGCAGAGTCCAGTTCGAGGCACAGGAGGTCCGTAGCAGCCGACGGGCCGAATACCGTACGGGCACGCCCGAGCGAAGCCGCCCGTACCGTCCAGGCCGACCGTTCCCGCCCGTTCGTGCCGAACCGCCAGAAAAGCTGTGCGGCGGAACGGACTTCGGGGGTGAACCGCAGCAGACCCGCGCCGTCGTACAGCCGCAGGACGGATTCCAGGATCAGCGCGGCGTCGTGGTCGTGCACACCGCGCTCGTAGCCTTCGTCGTACCTGCTTTCGGCGGCCTTCCGGACGACGCCGGGCAGATCGGCCCCCCGCAGCTCCTGCGGAGCGGCCAGAACCGACGCGGCCAGGTGCTCGCCACGGTAGACCTCGGCCGTCTCGGAGACGAGCAACTGGTCCCAGAACGGCCGGGTCGCCAGGAAGTCCGGGTCACGTACGGGCGACCGGTAGTCGGTGCCCGTGACGGCAAAGGCCATCCCGCCCTCGTGCGGCACGAGGGTGAGGTCGATCGGGCGGCTGTTGACGGCGATCCGGTGGCTGCCGAGCCTGAGGGTGTCCCCGTCGAAGAGGTCCTGCCGGTCCCGCAGCGCGCGGGCGGCCTCCTGGCGGGCGGCCTTGATCCGGCCCTCCAGTTCCTCGGCCTTGACCTGCTCGCCGAGTCCGCGCAGTTCGGTGGCGACGGCCCGGAGTTTGACCAGCATCGGGTCGGAGGCGAAGTAGGTGTTGACCTCGTCCTGCGACCCGAGCGCGGCCACCCGTCGGGCGACTCCGGCGAGGATGCGGGTCGCGGACCCGGCGAGCCGGTCCGCGCGCCGGGCCCGCTGGTCGAGCAGGGCCTGCTTGCGGGCGGAGAACGCCTCGTAGACATCCTCCCGTTTGGCCGCCAACTCCCCCAGGAAGTCGTCGAATTCGGCGTAGCGGGTCTCCAGTGCCTCAAGTCGGAGGAGCAGGCTGCCCAGGTGTTCGTCGCACTTGTCCGCGTCGTCGGCCACCGCGAGCGCGCCGGTGACAGCCTGCCCGAACAGGGTGAACTCGGCGGCGAACGACGCCCGGCCCTCCCGGTCGAGGAGCTCCCGCCGCCGCGCGGTGAGCCGGGCCCGTGCCCGGTTGATCCCGCCGAGGACCTCGCCGATGTGCTCCAGGATCCCCGTACGCACCGTCGCGTCGGCGACGTCGAGACCGCCGACGACATCGGTGACGACCTCAAGCGCCGCCGCCTGCCCGGTCAGGCGCTCCCCGACCTCGACCGCCCGGGCCACCGTGGGGACGTTGGACGCCTCCTCGGCCAGCAGGTCGACCGCGTCGCGGTATTCGCCGAAGGCATCCGGCGTGGCCAGGAACTCCACCGCGCGCTGGGCCGCGGACTCCAGTTCGTCCGCGACTTCCGTGTCGAGCCCGTCCAGACCGGCCGCGGTGACGTACCGAAGGTCCCGGAGCGTCGTCAGGCGGCCTTGCAGACGGCGGAGTTCCGCAAGGTGCCGGATCCAGTCGCCGGCCGACCGCGACACCTCACCGCGGGACTTCCGTACGAGATTCACCGTGTCGCGCTCCGCGCGGGCGAACGCCTCGCCCGCCTGCGCGGTGAGCGACCGCACGGCCTCGAATTCGGCGAGGACCTGCTCGGCCGTGGCCCGCAGATCGGCCACCAGCCGCCCCAGGCCGCCGAGTTCCTCGTCGTTCAGCCAGTGGTAGTGGTCGGCCGCCGCCTTGCTGGCTGAGATGAGCGCTTCGCTCTGCTTGTCGTGCACGGTCAGGTCCGACCCGGTCATCGCCTCGACGAGCCGGACGATCGACAGGCAGTCGGCGACGCCGCGTACGAGGTCGGCGTTGCCGACGCGTTCCAGGGGACCGGTCCCGACGGGCTGTCCGGCGGCGTAGCCGTCGGAGACGTAGGGCGTCTTCCAGAGCTGGAGCGGGTGCACCCGGGTGGCCTCGTCGGCCTTGCTGTGCCCGCTACTGGCTGCCAGAGTGCCGTCCTCGAACAGCGAATAGGCATTGCAGTTGAGCGCGTTCGCGACTTCCTTGCGGATGACGTTGTACGGGAGGAGCAGCGTGCGCCCGTCCGCCCGCGCGTGGAAGACGTAGAGGACGTCCTCGCCGTTGGCCGACCGTACGACCCGTTCCAGGAGCAGGTCCCCGGTGTTCGTGTCGAAGGTCTTCACCACGCCTGTGATGAGGTGGTAGCCGCCCGGGAAGATGATCCCCTGGCCTTCGGGGAGCGTGCGGCACGCCTGCCCGATGGCGTCGAGCCGGACGACCTCCTTGGTCAGGGTGTTGAAGACCAGGTAGCGCCAGGCGGTTTCGTTGTACGGCCGGATCCGCAGCAGGACCAGCGGCCCGACGCGGGCGTGGAACACATCGGCGTCGGCGAGGGACTGCAGGGTCTCGTCCACCGGCTCCGCGTAAACCCCCTCCCCCGTGGCTGTGTCGTTGACGACCTTGACCGCGAGCGTCCCGCCGACCGTTGAGACGAACACCTCACCGCCGACGGATATGTGCGGATGCCGCCCCTGGACATGGTCGGCCCGGGTGGTCGCGGTCCAGGTGAAGTCGTACGGGGCCGGGAAGACGTGGTCACGCTCACCGCGACTGTCCTCGTACGAGACCTCCCCCGCGTCGGTGACGGACCACCGCAGGACCCGGATGTCCTCGGTGTTGGGCCCCGTCTGGAAGACCGCGAGCAGCCGCCCGTCCAGGACCCGCAGCTGGAGCAGCCGCGCCTGGCGGTAGTAGCGGTAGAGCTCCTCGAAGTCCTTGAGGAACTGCGGGTCGTCGAGCAGCCCGGCGACCGACGCGGGTTCGAAGGCTCCGCCGGTGAACCGCTGGACGGCGAAGACGTCGCCCACGGCGGTCTGCCGGGAGGCGTTGTTGTAGCCGAAGAGCACGTGGTCGCCCAGGGCCGCGATGCCGCGTGGCACGCAGCTTTCCGCTGTACGGATCCGCGCCGTGCCCACGAGGCGGAGCTCCGCGCCGCCGAAGACACCGAGACGGCGTGAGTTGAGCTCCCCGGCCCGCGTGGCCAGCGCGTCAGCCTGTGCGGCGAGCCGCCGCTGGAGGATCTCGTACGTACCGGCGTCTAGGTCGGTCACTGGTGTCCCTTTCCGAAATTCATGCTGAGCTTTTTCGCCCCGTTTTCAGCGTGACCCGTTGAGCGCCGAAACCGGTGTATCCGCCACGCCGATCCGCTGTGCTGCATCCAACAGTTCGCTGAACTGACCGCTCTGCGGGCCGCCAGCCTTGATGAGTTTCAGCAGCAGCGCGGAAACTGTCAGGTTTTTCACATCCTCGGCTCCGACCGCCCCGAGCAGCTTTGTCAGATCGCCGGCGAAGCCCCCGGATTCATTGAGCCATCCCGAGCCCAACTGCTGCACGGTTTTCGACTGTCCCACGAAACCGTCCACGGCCTTGCCCCAGGACATCGCCCCCACCAGCCGGTCGAAGAAGACCGTGTCGCCGCCGACGATGCTGATGTCGGCGGTCTCCAGGCCGGTGGCCAGGACGGTGGCCTGCGCTTCGGCGACCTGCCGCTGCATCTCGATGCCGGCGAGGCGGACGTCCGTCTCGGCCTTCAGCCGCAGCCGGTACTCCTCGTGTCCGCGCGACGCGTCGTCGAGCGCGGCCATCGCGGCGGCCTTGTCTGTCAGGCCCTCGGCCTCGCCCTTCAGCTTCTCTTTGATGCCGAGGGCTTCGGACAGTGCCTTCTCGCGCTGCACCGCTGCCTCAGCCAGCCCGACCTTCTGCGCGGCTTCGGCCTGTGCGCGGCCCTGCTCCCGGGCCACGACCGCCTCGGCGAGACCGACCTTCTCGATGGCCTCGGCGTTCCGCTCGCGCACCTGGACCTCGGCGAGTCCAGCGGCGGCGGCCTCGGCCTGCATCGCCTCAGCCGTACGGATGGACGCCCGCGCGTCCAGCTCAGCGGCCTGCTGCCGCGCTTCGGCGAGCACCAACTGCTCGCGGGCCTTGAACTTCGACGCGGTCTCCGCCGCTTCGGCCGCCTTGATTCCCTTGACCAGTTGCTCCTGCGCCGCGGCTTCGGCGGCGATGACGATCGCCGCGCGGTTGCGCTCGGCCTCCTCGACCACCCGCACCCGCTTGATGGCCTCCTCCTGCTCGGCCACCGTCTTCTCCACGGCGATGCGCTCGCGGATCACCTCGGCGATGTCCCGCCGCTCGGCTTCGAGTTCCTTGTCCTTGGAGATGGTGGCGAGCTGCGTCTCCCGTTCCCGGATGATGACTTCGAGCATCCGGTCCTTCTCGATGCGCTCGTTCTCCACCGCGATGACCCGCTCGCGGTTCTTGTCCGCGACGGCGATCTCCCGTGCCTGGTTGGCCAGTTGGATGCCGAGCAGCTCGTCGGTCCTGATGTACGCGGTCTGCGCGGTCAACCGCTCCTCGGCCTGGACGCGGCCGATCTCGGCGTCCTCCCTGGCCTTGACCGTCTCGATCTCGCGCCGCTGCTTGTTCTCGGCGTCGGCCTGCCGACGCTCCATCTCCAAGATGGCCTCCCGCGCGTCGACGTTCTGCCGGGTGATCTCCTTGCGCTCGGTGTTCTGGAACTCGTTGGTGCGGACGTGCTCGATCGCGGTCAGCTCGGTGATCTTCCGGATGCCCTGGGCGTCGAGGATGTTCTGGCCGTCGAGCTCGGACATCGGCGTCTGCTCGAGGAAGTCGATCGCCGCGTCTTCGAGGTGGTAGCCGTTCAGGTCCGTGCCGATGACCTGGATGATGTGGTCGCGGAACTCCTCACGCTGGGTGTAGAGGTCCACGAAGTCCATCCGCTTGCCGACGGTCTTCAGCGCCTCGGAGAACTTCGCCGCGAACAGCCTCTGCAGGGTCTCCTGGTGGCTCGCCCGGTCGGTGCCGATCGCCTGCGCCACCTTGATGACGTCCTCGACGGTCTTGTTCACCCGTACGAAGAAGGCGATGTGGACGTCGGCCCGGATGTTGTCCCGGCAGATGAGGCCTTCACGCCCGGTCCGGCGGATTTCGATGGTCTTGACGGAGATGTCCATCATTTCGGAGGCGTGCAGCACCGGCAACACCATGCCGCCGGTGAAGGTGACGTCCACCGTGTTCACTTTGGAAATGATCAGCGCGTAACCCTGGTCGACCTTTTTGAACAGGCGGCTGACCATCAAGAGCACGGCTATGAGGATCAACAGGACAACGGCGACGAGTACGCCGATCCCGGTTGTGACAGTGTCCATTGAGCAGTCACCTTCCGCAGGTGGTCGTGGGGGTGTCTTTTTGTGGCCGCCGGGGAGTTCAGCGGCCGGTGCCGGGCGGTCCGTTCTCCGGCACGCCGTCGAACGGCATCACCTGGAACGTCCCGGTCTCGATGTCGTGGTCGAAGATGAGCGCGGTCGAGCCGGCCCGCAGACCGGCCTCGTCGGAGCGCACCTGGACCACCGCCGACGAGCCGTCGGGTGACCGGACTTCAGCCTGGCCGAAGTCCCGGCTGACGCGTCCGGTGCGGATGACGCAGGTCAGACCGACGAAGTGGGTACGGGAGGGTTCGACCGCGGTCGGGAACATCCGCCGCAGTGGACTGACGAGCAGTCGGGTGGCCAGCCACGCACCGGGAACGGCGGCTACCAGCACACCGGTTCCGGCGAGGGGGCCACCGGTCAGGACCGCCCCGACGAGGGACAGGAACCAGGCGAAGGCGATCAGCAGGGAGAGGGTCACGGTGACCGGGATTCCGCCGAGGCCGAGGGTGCTGAGGGTGTGGTGGCTCTCGTCGCCCGGCTGTGCGTGGCCTGGTGCTCCGAGACCTGTTCCGCCGTGGCCTGGTGCTCCATGGCCGGGACCGACGTGGCCGACATGGCCGTGCCCGTCGAGTGCGTGGTGGCCGAAGCCGGTCAGCAGCACAACGAGCCAGTAGCCGACGACCACAACAAGCGCGAAGCTGAACAGCGCGGTGGGGAACCCGAGAGCTGTGCCCAGGAAACCGCTCACTTGGGGTGCGTCCTCACAGCCGGAACTGCAGACCGCGACATTCTTGTCGCGAGCCGACCAGGCTTCCCGGCGCACCGGTGGTCACCTTACAGACTTCACTCGTCTGACGGAGAGGTATATCCCTCCGTTCTCACCCAAGAAAAGAAAAGGAACGGGCCATGATCAACAGAATTGTTCATATTGGTTCGTGTGTGGGTTGTTTGCGCGCCCAACTAGAGTTCTCGTGTCCCACCGTGTCGACACTTCTGGAGAGACCGTCATGACACAGCCGCCGAGCGGTGCTTCCTGGTACCCGCCGCAGCCGTCACACCAGCCTCCGCCACCCCGGCGGGACTGGAACACCGGCGCGGCGGTCGTCGGCGCGATCGCCGCAGTGGTGTCCACCATCGTCGGGGTCATGGCCGCTACCGGCGGCTTCTCGTCGGACGGTGACAAGCCGTCATCTTCCAACGCGGCCAAGACAGCCGCTCAGTCCCCGGCGGACAAGCCCGCCGCACCGGCTGCTTCCGCCGGTTCGTCCGGCGCGGCCGGGCCGGGCGATCCGGGCGCAAAAACCTCCGCGCCGCCGGTCGCGCCGGCCGACCCCAACGCGGTCCGCTGGACGGGGAAGTTCGTTCTGGGCTTCGAAGGCGTGGACATGGAGCAGACACCCCCGCGCCAGACGACGAACTACGCACGGCCCAGGGTAGGACGGGAGGGGAGCGAGACCGTGGCAATCCAGGGCCGGACGGCCCAATTGCCCGCAGCCACCGAGGCAACGGCAGCCAACTGCCAGGAGCTCCTGGTCACCCAGGCGCAGAAGCAAGTCATCGTCGCGTCCGGCGACCGGGTCTGCATCGCGAACGAAGCCGGGCGGCTGGGGCTCTTCGAAGTGACCAGCACCGACAACTCGGCAGGGTCGTACGGGCTGGCCAACGGAAAACTCACCGTCTGGGAAGCGCGGATCAAGCACTGACTGTGGCCCTCCGGTTGGGAAAGTCCGCCGCACGGATGAACAGAGCGCTGCCGGGCTGGGGCGCTTCTCGGCTCAGGGCACCGGCGTCATGATCCAGTGACGGATGACCGTGCTGCCCGCGATCATCCGTCACTGGATCACAACCGCTTCCGGGGGCCACCCGACACGCGACCACTGTCGATTTCGTGGCCCGATCCTGGTACTCATGTGCGCTAGGCCGCCGTTCCGTACCTCAGCATGACGGACCGTCAGCATTCGGCTGGCTCCACCGCACGCACACCTGCCCTACGCACACACGTACGGGGGATCCACCCATGCCCGTCCTGCCTGAGATCCAGAAGATCCTCGACGTCGCCAACGCGAACCCCCCGCTGCCGACGGACCTGTCCGTGGCGGAACGGCGGGAGTTGTCCAACACCCGGCTGCAGCAAACGGTCGTGGCCTTCGGTGAACCCGCACCACAGGACGTCTCCATACGTGACCACACGGTGAAGCTCTTCGACGCGGAGAACTCCCGGATCACGGTGCGGTCCTACACCCCTGCCGGGGACGCCCCGCGCGGCGGCCGGCCGGGCCATCTCTACCTGCACGGCGGGGCGTTCTGGCTCGGCACGCTCGACCACTTCGACGCGGTGTGCGCCAACCTCGCGAAGCTGTCCGGCAGCGTTGTGGTCTCGGTGGACTACCGGCTCGCTCCCGAGGTCAAGCACCCGGTGCCGCTGGAGGACTGCATCGCGGCCTGGGTCTGGTTCCAGGAGCGTTCGATCCTGCTGAAGGTCAACCCGGACAAGATCACGATTGGCGGGGCGAGCGCGGGCGGCAACCTCGCGGCGGCGGCGACCGTCGCGATCCGCGACCGGCGGCTGCCGATGCCGGTGGCGCAGGTCCTGGAGATCCCGTCGACGGACCTGACGCTGTCCCAGCCGTCGGTGAGGGAGAACGCCACCGGCTACCTGCTGACCGAGGACGCGATGCTGACCGGCGTCGGGTTCTACCTCGCCGACCCGGCGCAGGCGACCGACGGATCGGCGTCGCCGCTGCACGCGTCCGATGTGTCGAACCTGCCGCCGGCGCTGGTGATGACGTGTGAGTTCGACGTGCTGCGCGATGAGGGCGAGGCGTACGGGGAGCGTCTGCGGGAAGCCGGGGTGCCGGTGGAGATCCGCCGGTGGGACGGGTTCATCCACGGCGCGGGGCTCTTCACCGCACTGCTGCCGGAGGCACGGGAATACCGGGCGGCCATCGTGGAATTCCTGATCGCGCAGCACTGATTTCCTGCGGTTCCGCCGCGTCGGCCATGCTCGGAATGCTGTACCTGGCCTCGATCATTCACGTGCGCGCGCCACCCTGAAGTGGTCGGCCGGGGTTGGCGGTTGATTCCGGTTTGTCCTCCAAGTGTCGACGCTGACCGGCCTGTGTGTCGCCACGGGCGGTCGTCGGTTTCCACAGGCCGAGGGTGCTGCTGGGCTTCTCCTTTTCAGATCGTGCGGATGCCGGGCCGAAGGTCAGCCGATGCCGGGCAACGCCTGGATCCGGTCCCACGCGGCGACGGCCCGATGGCTGGCGGGCCAGGCGGGATCAAGCTTCAGTTCCCGGCCGCGGGCGTGGTCGGCGAGTTTGGCGGGGACGTCGAACAGTTCGGTGCGCATGGTGGCGGGTTCGGCCCGGGCGAGCTTGCCACCCTCCAGGGCCAGGAGCTGGAGCCAGGACAGCAAGTCCATGGTCAGGGCGAGCAGGGCACACCAGGCCTGGTTGAGGGCGCACTTCTTGGACGGCAGCCGGGTCAGGGTGAGGGCTTTTGACCGTCGACTGCCCGACTCGACGTGGGCGTGGACGCGATGGCGGGCGTCAAGCCGTTGCAGTTGCCGGCCGGGGGTGTTGGTCGCGATGACCTGGTAGCGGAACCCGGTGGCGATCTCGTACGGCTTCACGTCACGGGCGTACGTGGGATGAACGGGCTCACGGCGCACGATGAGCCGCAGCCCGCCCGGCCAGCCGGTCAGGTCCAGCAGGTCGGTGGTCTCCACCAGTGCGGCGTCCTGGCGGGGCCGGCGTTTCGCGTCCAGGGCCGCAGATCCAGCAGGGTGTGCACGTGGGAGCGGACTTTCGCCCGCGCCGAGGCGATCTTCCCCGGTTGGACGGGGCCGATACCGTCCAAGGTGCGATACAGGGTGGAGGCCGAGGCCGGATGCCCCAGCACCAGTGCGGCCTGACGCATGACGTCGATCCCCGCGATCGAGCGTGAGCCCAGCAGCACCGAGCACGCCGCCGACACCAGCACCTCACCCCGGTCATGGACCGGGTGGAAGTCGCGCCGGACCAACGCCCTCGACAACGCGTCCGTCAGTCCGACCTTGTCCGCCAGGCGACGTACCGGCACGACGCCCGCTTTGCCCACGAGCTTGCGTCCATCCGCCGACAGCGACAGACCATCCGACCACTGGGTAAGCTTCGGCACCGGAAGGGTGCCTCCTTCCCTGCACGATTCAGTTCTAGACAAGCCGAATCATTGCAGGTCGGGGCACCCTTCCTTGCTGATCTCACACTCCGTCACCAGCATCTGCCCGCCTCGTGAATTCATGAGGCTTGATCTCAACTGGTCGAAGCAATTGAGGCGGCCAGCAGCTCGGCGAATACCTCGGCGGGTGTCTGGTGGTCGAGGATACGGTGGGGCCGGGTGTTGAGTTCCTCGGCGACGGCCCGCGGGTAGGGCTCGTGGGCGGTGATGTCGGTGCCCTTGGGGAAGTACTCGCGCGACAGCCGGTTCGTGTTCGCGTTGGTCCCGCGTTCCCACGGGGAGTGCGGGTGGGCGAAGTACACGTCCGACTCCGTTGCCAGGGACAGGCGTTGATGCTGGGCCATTTCACTGCCCTGGTCCCAGGTCGGACTGGTGGGCATCTGCCTGGGTACGTCGCGGACCGATTCGATGAGTGCGTCGCAGACGTCGGTGGGTAAACATTCACCTGGTTCACGTCGTGTGACGGTTCCGGGCATGGGGTGACGGCCGGTGACCGGCGGTCAGCGGCTGGGTGGGGTGGTGCTCAGGTGGGGGCGACGGCCGCGGGTGGGAGCCAGGTTCCGCCGGTGAACGCGCCGCGCAGTACGGTCAACGGGTTGACCATGTGCTTGACCGCGGTGGAGAGCACGCCGCGGATGAGGTAGCGCTCGCCGGTTCGGGTGCTGTCGGTCAGACGTCCGGAGATCTTCTCCTGGATCTTCGACGGGCGCAGGTCACGTTCGGCCTGGTTGGAAGTCGGCGGGATCCGCAGGTCGGTGGTGAAGCGCAGGAAGTCGGCTTCCCGCTCACGGAAGGCTTCAAACAGCAGCCGGACCTTACGGGCGCCGGGCCGGACGTCAGGTCCGGTGGTGCGGCCCAGGCCGATGGCCACGGCGGACCGCAGCCCCTCCAAGGCCGGCCCGGTGACCCGGTCGGGCAGGGATTCCTCCCCACGGGCCCGGGCCCGGTTGGCCGCGTGGACCAGCCCGCGCAGTTCGCCGGCGAACTGGGTCGGCCATGCCTCGTCGGGGTGGAGTTCGACGGCCGACGCCACGTCCCGAAGGACGTGCGACAGGCACAACTGATGGTTCAGAGCGCCCAGTTGGGTGCTGTCGTAGCAGTGGTACCGGTCGTGGACGACCACCGCCCCGGGCTCCAGGTCCCGCAGCACGGTCCGCCGGAAGGTGACCATTGAACGGTCGCTGAGCAGGAAGTGCGTATAAAGGTCGGTGCAGGCCACATGGAGGTACCCCTTGGCTTCCTTCCTCCCGGCCGCCGGGGTGGCCGGTCCGGTTTTGAGCGGCGTCTCGTCCGCGCACACCACGAAGGCCAGGGTGATCAGGGTGCGGATCGCGAAGTCGCAGGCCCGCAGGGCTTCGGCGGCCCGCCGGATCAGTGAGTGCACGAAACCCGGCGAGGGTTTCGCGCCGGTCATCGAGGCGAGGATCTCAGCGACCCGGTGCACCGGGATGAAGTGGACGACCAGCAGGTAGACGGCGTAGGCGCGACGGTTCGGCCCGTATTCCACACGCCCGGCCCCGGCACCCCCGGGGCGCGGAGCGGTGTGCGTCAGCCCGCAACCGCAGGCGACGGCGTGCTGGTCGAACTGGACCACGCTGACGGTGACCTGGGGGATCTCATGCCGCTGGTAGCGGTCGACGATTCCCAGGTCTGTGGCCTGGGACAGGTCTTCCCCGCACGGGCAGAGGCCTTGTGGGAACCGGTCGAGGTGTTCGTCGAGTTCGTCGGTCTGGCGCCACCGCAGTGCGGTGCCCGGCGCTCCGGGTTGTTTGCCCTTGGCCCGTCTGGACGGCTTCGCGCGACGTTCCTCGCGTGGTGGTGTACGCCCCGGGCCTCCGTCACCGGAAGGTGGCATCGAGGAGTTCGAGCTGTTGCGGGATACCAGGTGCCGCAGTTTTTCCAGCTCGCCGCCCTGCTGCTCGAACTTCTCCATCAGTACGGTGAGTTGCCCGGCCATCGTCGTGATCTGGGAATCCTGACGCCGCGCGAGCTCGATCAGCTCAGCACGCGACAACGACTCCAGATCCGGCACACGACGATCCAACCACACGCCAGAACAGGACCTCACGCACCGTCATGGAGACGCGTCCTGCGTCACGCTCCGATTACCCGCTGAATGTCTACATCACGATGTCGGCCGCGAGGACGAGCAGTTCGGCCAGATCGCTCCCGGCCGCGTCCAGCCCGTGGACGATCGCCAGCGAGGTGCCGCCGCCCTCCCGGACGCGTTCGGCGTGCCCGGCGAAGTGCGGGACGGCTTCGACGCAGGCCTTGCAGGTGAGGGAGAAGAACCCGGTCATGACCTCCCGGCCGAGCAGATCGCGCTCGGTCACCTTGGCGCCGTCCACCGCCGTGGCGGAGAAGCGCGGGATCCGGTCTCCGGACCGGATGCCGCCGGACAGCTGTCCCCCGCCGGATCCGTGCTGATGACCGTCACCGCTGCCGCCGCCGGACCTCTCCAGCTCACGCCAGCGGCGCAGGACGACCAGGAGGAGCACCAGGTTCAGTGCACAGACGACGCCGATCAGTACAAGCCCCACAACGGCGTAACTCACGAAACGCCTCCTCGCCGCTGCACCCGCGGCCACTGACGGACCGGGCTCCCCCGACACCCCTCGGTGCAGCGGGGCGGCCGGTCCGGCCGCTCCTGGATGACCTTGCCCAAGCGTCCTAACCGGGCACTAACCACCGGACAACCGCCGGGCAACGGGGTCGGTGCGGAAGTCGGTGCCGGCAGTCGGTGCCGGGAGTCCGCACAGAGGGTGCGGAAGGCGTAGCCGGCTCAGATCAGGGTCCGCTCAGATCAGGGGCCGCTCGTAGGTGTAGGCGGTCAGCCGGTGCCCGTGGGTGATGTACTCCCCGTACTCGATGACCGTCCCCTCGCCGTCGAACAGTGAGTTGTAGCCGACGAGCAGCGCGGCCGGGCGCTCGGTGATGCCGAGCAGGTCCGCTTCCTCGTCGGTGGCGATGCGCGCGCCGACGAGGTCCTGGCCGTCCTGCCAGGACAGGCCGGCGTCTTCTTCGACGGCCTTGGGCGTGCCGCCGGTCACCCTCTCGGGCTGGAGCAGCCGGGGGACGCGGTCGGCGAGTTCGGCCGCGAACCACGAGGTGGAGGCCGAGACCGGGGCGTTGTCCTGGTCGTAGGTCACACGCTGGCGGCGGATCACCTCCGCGCCTTCCTCGACGCCGAGGGCGGTGGCGACGTGCGCCGGGGCGGGGTGGAGACCGGCGGACAGGATCTTGGCGTACTGGCCGGGTGGGTAGATGCGCCCGGTGGTCGCCGCGGTCTGGAAGCGGTCGGACGGTGAGTGGTGCAGGGTGGCGCGGGCGGTGACGACGGTTCCGGCGCCCTGCCTGGGGGTCACCAGGTTCTCGTGGCGCAGTTCGTTGAGGACTTTCGCGGCGGTGGCCCGGGAGATGTTCCACCGCTCGGCGAGCTGGCGTTCGGACGGGACGGTGGCGCCCTCCGCCAACTGGCCAGTGACGATCTGGGTGCGCAGCTCGTTGAGTACCTGCATGTAGGGCGGCAGGGAGCGTTCGATCCGGGGAGACATTCTGACCCTCCTTCAGGTGGTGCGCCGGGCCGCGCTGCGGCGTGGCGCCGACACCGAACAGTGGCATGTGGACTAGTCCACATGCACTGTTGGCGGTGGCTAGTGGCCTAGGTCACATTGAGCGTACAGTCCCACGGTCCGCATGTGGACGGTTACGCAGCACGCGTCAGTGTGATCCACCTGGCCCACGGATCATCAACTCCCGGAAAGCAGGCACCCGATGCAGCGGATCGTCCTTTGGCTCTGGCGCACCATCCGAGGCCCGATGCAGTGGCGGGCCCTGTGGATCTGGCACGCGAAATTCATGGTCGGGGTCACGGGCGTCGTCCGCGACCGGGACGGCCGGGTCCTGCTGCTCAAGCACCGCCTGTGGCCCGAGGGCCGCCAGTGGGGCCTGGCGACCGGGTACGCCAACGCCAAGGAGACGTTCGAGGCCACGATCGTCCGCGAAGTGCGCGAAGAGACCGGGCTGGACGTACGGGTGGGCAGGCCGGTGCACATCAAGAGCGGCTACAAGCTGCGCGTCGAGGTGGCGTACGAGGCCGAACTCATCGGCGGCGACATCACCACGGACGCATTCGAGATCTTGGAGGCAGCATGGTTCTCCCCGGACTCCCTCCCCGACGGACTCCAGGAGTCGCACCGGCTCCTGATCCACGGCGAGGCCCCCGCCTGACACCGCTCGCCCCCAACGAGCACTGCGCCGGAACCCGTGACGCCGACCAGCTCGCGGACATCCTGTCGGGTCTGCGCACCGCCGACACCCTCACCCAGCAGCACCCCGACCACACCTTCCTGCCCCTGCCCGAAGCCCTCCGCCGGTGGCGGGACAGCGCGGTCGACACCGGACCGTTCTTTGACGGGCTGGACCTCCTGCGGCCCTGCTACGCCGCCCTGGGCCTGACCGGGCTGCTGCCTGTGGACCGCGTGCTCGTCGGCGTACGGTCCGTCAGGCCCGGGGCCTTCGGCGGCTTCCACCACCCCGGTCAGGGATACCGGCACCTCCAGATGCGCGCCCTCATCACCCGCTACGGAGACCTGGGCACCGCCCTTCCCCCGGTCCCCGGCCTGGCCGTACTGGACCTACTGCGCTCCTACGCCCACGACTGCCTGCACTACGGCTCGTACCGCAGCTACCAGCTGCGGGACGGCAAGGTCGTGCGGACCCGGTACGGCATCAACTACCGCCACCACACCGGGCGCAGCTACTCGTCCCCCGACCTGCCCGGAACGGCCGGCACCCGCAACCTGGGCGTGGTCATGGAAGGCGCGTGCGACCGGCAGGCGCGTTCCCTGACCCGGCGGGTCGCGCGCCTGCACAGCATCGCGTACACCGCAGGCGTCGACCGGTTCGCCTTCCGGGACGCCACCGGGCAACTCGACGCCCAGGACGCCGAAACGCTGACCGGTGCCGCGGCGCTCGCGCCGCCGGAGGCCGCCGCGTACCTCACCTCCCTGGGGAGGTACCAGGCGGGCGTGAACGTCCGGTACGCCGTGTTCCTGGACGACTTCGGCGGGGCTGAGGCCGAGGACCTGCACACGACGGTCCTCATGGCTGTGATCTCCGGCGACACGGGCAGGCTGTCTGACTGGCTCGACCAGCGTCACGGACCCGGCACGTTCAACGCCGTGTTCATGTCCGCGAAGTACTTCGGACCGGACCTGCGATTGGCCGCGTGAGCCTGAGGCAATCCCCGTAGACGCCGCCCCTGGCCTTGGAACCCCACCCGAGGCCGGGGGCGGTCCTGTGTCCGCCGCCGGCTAAGACGGGCCTTCCAGTTCCCGCCGCAGGTCGGCCGCCTCACGCTGGGCTGCGGCCACATCCGCCAGCCCCCGGCGCTCCCCCTCGGCGACGCCCGCGTCCCACGTCTCCCGCAGGAGGGCCAGTGCCTGGTCCTGGGGCAGGCCCGTAGCGTCGGTGAGGCGGTCGACCAACGCGGCCAGTGGGTGATCATCCATGGAGTCGACAGGACACCCCACCGGCGGCGGTCACGCACTCTGAGTGCGTCCGTGTCCGATTCAGGCATCCCGGGCAGATGGGATGCCGTGCTCACGGGCTATCCGGCGGATGTGCTCCCGGGTGTAGCCGGAGATCGTCACGACGTCCCGCACCCGCATCCCGGTCCTCAGGGCGTCCACTACCGCTTCGACGAGTTCACACCGGGCGACCTCAAGCGCGCCTTGCGTCTCGGCTCTTTTGGCGGCGGCTATGCGGAGTCGGGCCGCCGGGTCGTGTGCGCTGGTCATGCGGACAGGATGCCACAGCGGGTGGCCATGTCCGCTAACCATCAATCAGGATCATGCCGCCGAACGAGAACCCCTGAGCGCCTGATCCGTGTAGTGCCTCGCGCAATGATCGCCCGGGGTGCAACATCCTCTTAGGCGTAGTGCGCCCGCAGACCTCCGAGAAGCCCCGCGACCAGCAATGGTGCGGGGCTTTTCCCATGCCCCCAAGGAGATCGCCGTGGTGTCTGTAGACGACTTCGATCCCACCGACTACACGACCATCCGCGACTTCGCCGAGCGGGTAGGAGTCACCGAAGTCGCCGTCCGGACTTGGGTACAGCGCCAGAAGATCGAGCCGGTCGGCCGGTACCCGTTCCCGGACAACCGGAAGATCTTCCGCACTACAGATCTGGCCGCCGGCGAGCGAGCAACCCGCGACCGCGCCCGGCTGCGCAGCAACCCCTACATCGCCGCACCCACCGAGATCAACGGCGACTACGGCGACCAGCTCCTGATCGACGTCGACACCGCCGAGCTGAAACTGATCGCCCTCACCGTCTGATCAATCCCGGAACGAACCGTCCGCACGCCGCTGGTGGTTCGACAGCAGATGCCCGCACTGCGGGCAGTTCTTGGTGATCAGTTTTTTGCCCAGCCACACGCAACTCATCAAGTACAGAAGCTGCATGGCCCACCGCGAAAGCAACGGCCTCGTACACGTCGTGCAGTCCCGACACCCACTGGACACAGTCCACCCCCCCACCGCCGGCCACCCTGACCCGCGGGTGCACAGCGTGCCAGCCAGGACGATCCGACGGTGGCGAAGCAACCAACCCACAACCTGGCGGCCGGTGATGCGGGGTGAGCGCATGCCCCGACGCCTCCCCCCCACTGTGCACACGCCCCGGGTGCGAGCACAACAAGCCCTGTCCCGATCATGGACATCAGGCCGACCGGCAGCGCGGTACCGCCGCCGAACGCGGTTACGGTCGGGACTGGCGGAAGATCAGATCCGAGCACTCGGATGATCATCCATGGCAGACCCCCGCCGGAAGCGGCCGCCCCTCATGGTTATCCGTGAAGGCAACCCCGGCAAAGCCAAGATCACCGAAGGTGTCCGGCCCCCCGGCCGACCTGGAAGAACCCGACTGGCAAGACACCTTCCCGACGATCTACGAAAACGAGAATCTGCGGCAGGTCAACACCCGCTGCCGGGAGGTCGCCCGCCGCGAGTGGCGCCGCGTCGTCCCCGTCCTGAAAGTCTCCGCAGGTCTGGCTGAGATCGACACGACCACCGTGCACGACTACTGCGTGGCCGTAGCCCAGATCGACCAGTGCGAGCGGGACATCCCCCGCCGCGGCCTGCTGATCGAGGGTGAGCGGGGCTGGATGAAGAACGGCGCGACGACCGTGGCCGGCCAGTACCGGCAGCAGCTCGCCCGGTACATCGGGGCGCTGGGTCTGTCGCCGTCGGCGCGCGGCCGGTTGACGCCGCCGGAGGGCGACGACGATGACGACGACGTGTTCGACTGAACAGCTGTCCGCGCAGGACCGCAAGGACGGCCTCGTTGTGCCGCGTGCCGCCCTGGTGGCGCTCGGCATGTCGGAGCTGGAGATCGGGCAGGCGCTCGCGTCGCGGCCTTTGGTGGTGGCCTGCCAGGCCCACGAGGAGCCGGGTGCGTGGTTCGACGTCGAGGCGGCCCGCCGTGCGGTGAAGGGTCGATCTACGACGAGCTGCACGGCTACACGCGCAAGGTCGCGACCCGGGTGGTCCAGGACCGCGCGCACTACGGGGCCGTGTGGGCCGCCGAGGCGAGTGACGATCCGTTCGCCGAGAGCACCTGGCGGAAGGCGAACCCCGGCCTCGGGGTGAGCCCGACGTTGGCGTACATGCGGCGCGAGTCGGCCAAGGCCGAGTCGACGCCGTCGTACCTGCCGACGTCCAAGCGCACGGTGGGCGCGTATGCGGCGTGGCAGCGGCGGTGTGGTTACAGCGGGTCGGATGCGGATGGTTTTCCGGGCAGCACTTCGCTGACGACGCTGGGTGATCGACACAACTTCAAGGTGGTGGCGTGATCATGCGGAAGAAAATCGAAACGAAGGTTCAACTCGCGACCCTCGGTGCGCTGCTCGTGTCGATAGGCATCGCGGTGCTCAACGGCGTCGTCGGGGACAGCGGCCTGGTCGACCGGCTCGACAGCTTTTGGGACGACTGGATAGGGAGGCCGGCGCGACCTGGTCGACCGGCTGAGCTCGGGGTGATGGAGCGGCTCGCGCGGATCGAGGACCGGCAGACCGTCACGGAGGAGCGGACGGAGCGGATCGAGCATCAGCTCATCCCGAACTCCGGTGGCAGCCTGCGGGATGCTGTGGACCGTGTCGAGCAGGCGGTCACCCCCGACCCGCCAGCATGACTTGAGATGACATCAGCCCCGTCCTCCTTCGGGAGGGCGGGGCTGCTTTGTCCTGTCGTCAGGCGGTGCAGAACGTCGAACGGATCACATCAACGTTTTGGGCACCCTTGGTCTCGTCGACTGCGGCGTTACCGCCGTCGAACCGCGCGGCTGCGTTCTTCACGATGGTTGGCTCATCCTTCTTGGCCTGGATGTCGGTGCAGACGTTGATGCTGCGGCGTACGGCTCGCTCGACGTTGATGGTGAGTCCGGTGTCAATGGCCGTGAGTGCTTTGATGAGTTGGACTTGCTGAGCGGCGTTGGGCGAAGGTGTGGCAGCCGGTTTCTGTTGGACCGCGCTGGTGTTCGGTGGCAGTGGTTTGGCTGCTGGCTCTTCTTTGTGGAGGTCAGCGGTGCGCTGTGTGCAGCAGCTTCGACTGCACCCGGGCCAGGTCGGCGAGCAGCTCCGCGCGCACGCCGGGGTCCATCGCGGCCAGCACCCGGCGGACGATTGCGGCGGCCTTGTGGTGTCCGAGAATGACTCCGGTGCGGCGGCGGCAGGTGCGGCAGGGGGTTGCGTCAAGGGCGCGGACGATGATGCCGATTCCGCCGTCGGTGGGGACGATTTCGACGATGTCGTCGGTCTCTGCGCTCACGACTGCACCGTCCTCGCCCTTGTCTCCGGCGGCCCACGTGCGGCCTGATGGCTGTGGATGCTGTGGTCGACCGGCGTGTACGGCGGGAGCGGCCCGGCGCCGCCGGTGACGGTCCGCCGGAGTTCGGCGTCGAGGCTGTTGGACAGCCGGATCGCCTGGGTGCGGGTGAGGTGTTCGACGGTCCACTCGTCGGTGGGCTTGCCGTCGGCGTCGTGGTGCGGGCCGAAGCGGAGTTCGACCGGCCGGTCGGGGTCGGTGGAGTTGCCGACGAGGACGTGGTCGTCGGTGATGTTGTTGGACATGAGGTTCCTCGGGTTGTGCCGTGGCCGGGTTCGCGGGCCGGCCGTGGCGGGTGGGCGGGGCGTCGCAGCCGCCCCGAATGGACTGGTCAGGCAGTGGGCAAGCTGATCCGTACGGTCGCTGAGCCATCAGGCATGCGCAGGATGTCGATGTCTGCGTGGTGAGCCTGGACGTATCCGCGCCGCTCATCCCAGGTGCCGGATGGCAGGTCCGCCGGCGTTTCTATACAGAGCTCCCACCGTCCGCCCTGAACGCGGGCGTTGATGAGGAGCCCCGTGATCCGTTCGAGCTCGGCGCGCTTCATTGCCACGGGGAAGGGCGGGGCGGGTTCCATAAAGGATGGCCTCTCGCGAGATCTAAATTCCACGCGAGAACATACGCCTCCAGCGCTACAGTCGGCACAGTTCGTCGGAGATGACCACGGGGAGACGAGATGCCGGACCCGTCGCCGAGCAAGGCGTCGCAGATCGCGGATGCCATTCGCGCGCAGATCGAAGCTGGCGAGTAGCAGCCCGGCTAACGGCTCCCCACACAGGGCGAGATCGCCGCCACGCACGGAGTCCGACCGACGGCCGCGGGCAGTGCGCTGAAGCTGCTCGCAGCCGAAGGGCTGGTCCGGATAACCAAGGGTCGACCCGCCGAGGTGGCCCTTCCGCCCGCTCCTCGACAGGTCCTGAATCTGTCGCCAGGACCAATCGCAGGGGTGTACGAATCGCGCATGACGTCCGTGCGCGCGTCGGCAGAGGTGGCTGAACGGCTCCGCATTCAGCCAGGCGACGCGGTCATGCAGACGATCTATATCCACCTGGACGGGGGCCGGCCGACACGGCTGCTGACGTCGTACGAGCCGATGGCGATCACCGGTGCCAACGTGATCGCCATGCCGGAAGTCGGCGACCACGCAGGCTCTGGCGTGCCCGCTCGTATGCGGGAGATCGGTGTCACGGTGACCCAGGTGCCGCTTCACATCGCATGTCGACCGGCGCATGCTGATGAGGCCCGACGCTTGGAGATCGCTCCCGGCCTCCCTGTGTACGCGATCCGACGCACCCACCGTGATACGTCCGGGCGACCGGTCGAAACCGGGGACCTGATCGCGCCGGTGGACCATTGGGAGATCGAAGTCGAGGCGTCGGTTTCCGATGGCGGCTCGCTGACGGATTGACCTACTGACCATCGTTCGCGTCTGCGGCCCTCGCGACCCGCCGAAGCGTTGCCGTCGGGGATGGCCTGACGGTCGGGACCGCCCGCCTAGTGACAGGAAGACCGCCACTGGTTGGGCTTGTCCTTTCATCACGCCTATAACCCTAGGACTACAGATTTATGTGTACAAGGTTTCAGCCAACTCAAGAAGCGACTAGGCGCCCGCGATCAGCGCCCGGAGTTGGGCGGCTTCGTACTCAACCTGGTCCTCCGGCAGCAGCGGGAACGAGTCATCGACAGGCAGGAGCGGGAAGGGGTGGCCCGGCGCTGGATCAACGCGGTAGCGCGGCACCAAGTGTGTGTGAAGGTGCGGCGAAGTGTTGCCGAGGGTCTCGTAGTTCATCTTCAGCGGCTGGTAGTACGAGAGCAGCACGCGTGACACCGCGAGTACGTCAGCCCAGTAGCCTGCGGCTTCCTCATCGGTCAGTTCTGTCGGATCGTTGATGTGCCGGCCGCGCCAGATAACCAGGCTGTACCCGCGCTGTACGTCGGCCCGTTGCAGGTACGCGTCGGTGAACTTGCTCGCCCGGATGAGGACTCCGTACTTCGTACGCTCCGGCCGACCCGACTCGCACATCTCGCAGCCGACCCCCTTGATCAGGTCGTCCCAGTTCGACGGCCATTCCCTGGTCATGCAGTCCCCTCGGGTGTGGCCCACTCGTACACGAACTCGTGCCGGTCGGCGGCGTACAGGTCGTCAGCGACCTGGAGCGGGCGCCCGGTTGCGTCGTAGTCGACGTGGATCATACGGACCACAGGGACGCCCGGATCGAGCTTGAGCGTCTTGGCTTCGCCCGGTGTCGGCATCCGGGCGGCGAACACGTCGATGGTGTCCGCGACGTGGTGTCCGAGGGACTTGATGTAGAGGTCGGGCCCTTCGGGCAGGGCGGTGTGGTCTGCCAGGTCGGTACCGCCTGCGAGCCACAGCGGGTAGTAGCTGGTGGACAGGACCGCGGGCTCACCGTCGAGAATTTGAAGCCGCTGGCGTAGGACGGCCGCCGCGCCGACGGCGGCTCGCAGCCATTCGGCCACATCGCGAGGAGCCGGACCACGGCCGACCTTGAGCATGTGGCGGGACGGCGACTGCCCCTGCTCAATCGCCAGAGTGTCGAAGACCGGCTTCCCGGATCCCAGGAGCGCAGCGCGGCTGCGCGAAGACATAACACGGCGCAGGGGCCGTTGCTTGCGGACGTAGGTGCCGTAGCCCTTGTGCGTGACGACGAGTCCTTCAGCGGCAAGGATCGCCAGCGCAGCCCGGACAGGCGTCCGGCTCAGCCCCGTCTGCACGTTGAACTCCTGCTCGGAAGGGAGTTTCTCTTCGGGCCGCAGGACACCGCTGGCGATGTCCTCACGTAGCAGGTCGGCGAGTTGGAGGGACAGGGCTCTGTCGGCGCTTGGGTCCAACCGGGTTGGGTCCACCACGCTCCCTATGATCCTCGGATTCCAAGCACGCTACCAGGGACAGCCTGAGCGCCTGGCTCTATCTGACGCGCCGCCAAGAGTAGGTACGGGCAGCCGACTCGGGTGACCTCATCGCCTCTGTCACCTCGGGGGAATGCGGCTGCGACCTGCGGCTCTGAAGCGAGCCAGCGGACGATTCCTGGGGAGGATCTGGGGAGATCGGAGCTGCTGGGGAGAATCCGGGGAGTGCGAGACCGACTGTTTTCACCCCGGACGGTGACCTCGATGACCGTTCGGGGGCCGCAGGTCAGCGGCTATTTTCAGCACTCGATGATGTTCACCGCGAGCCCGCCGCGCGACGTCTCCTTGTACTTCGTCTTCATATCCGCACCGGTTTCCTTCATCGTCTTGATCGCCTTGTCGAGCGAGACGTGGTGCCGGCCGTCACCACGAAGTGCCATCCGCGCCGCGGTGATCGCCTTCACCGCACCCATGCCGTTGCGCTCGATGCACGGGATCTGCACAAGACCGCCCACCGGGTCGCAGGTCAGACCGAGGTTGTGCTCGATGCCGATCTCAGCGGCGTTCTCCACCTGCTCGGGTGTGCCGCCCAGGACCTCGGCGAGGCCGCCGGCCGCCATCGCGCAGGCTGAGCCGACCTCCCCCTGACAGCCGACCTCGGCGCCGGAGATGGAGGCGTTCTCCTTGAACAGCATGCCGACCGCGCCCGCGGCGAGCATGAAGCGCACGATGCAGTCGTCGGTGGCGTTCGGGACCGTCGCGACGTAGTGGTGCATGACCGCCGGGATGATCCCGGCCGCACCGTTGGTCGGGGCGGTGACCACCCGCCCGCCGGCGGCGTTCTCCTCGTTGACCGCCATGGCCCACAGGGTCGCCCACTCCATCGCGTGCGCGTCGCGGTCACCCTCGGCCCGCAGTGCGCGGGCGGTGAGGGCGGCGCGGCGGCGCACCTTGAGACCGCCGGGGAGAATTCCCTCGGTGCGCAGCCCCTTGGCCACGCAGTCCTTCATGACCTGCCAGATTTCGAGCAGTCCGGTACGGATTTCATCTTCCGTACGCCATGCTTTTTCGTTCTCAAGCATGAGCGCGGAGACCGACAGGCCTGTCTCCCGGGTGAGGCGCAGGAGTTCGTCACCTGAGCGGAAGGGGTACTTCAGCACGGTGTCGTCGAGCTTGACCCGGTCGGCGCCGACCGCGTCCTCGTCCACGACAAAACCGCCGCCGACCGAGTAGTAGGTCTTCTCCAGGAGCGGGACGCCGTCGGCGTCGTACGCCGCGATGGTCATCCCGTTGGCGTGGTACGGCAGCGACCGGCGGCGGTGCAGGACGACCTGCTTGGCCTCGTCGAAGTCGATTTCGTACTTGTCGCCCTCTTCGGCGCCGAACACCCGCAGGCGCTTGCTGGACCTGATGCGTTCCAGGTCGTCCTCGACCGCGGAGGGGTCGACGTCGCGCGGGGAGTAGCCCTCCAGGCCGAGCAGTACCGCCTTGGGGGTCCCGTGCCCGTGCCCGGTGGCGCCGAGGGAGCCGAAGAGTTCGCAGCGTACGGCGGTGGTCTGGCCGAGGAGACCCTGCGAGCGCAGCTTCAGGACGAACAGTCGGGCCGCCCGCATGGGGCCGACCGTATGTGAACTCGAAGGGCCGATTCCGATCGAGAACATGTCGAAGACGCTTATCGCCACGGGTTGGGCCTTTCGCAGGGACGGACTGGTGGGTCGCACCGTTACACGCGGACACGGCGAAGTCCGCGGATGGCGTCCTTGCCGTGAGAAGTCCGCTTCCAGGGTAAGCGGACACGCGTGCGAAGGTTGCGGGGCTACCAGCTGTTCGCGTATCCGCCCGCTGTGTCTTCGTCCCCGTCGTCCTGGGCTTCGTGGTCCAACGCCTCCCGGACGACCCGCAGGGCGAGGCCCTCGCTGTAGCCCTTGCGCGCGAGCATCCCGGCGATCCGGCGCAGCCGGACCTGGCGGTCGAGGTTGCGGGTGGCCGGGAGCCGGCGGGCCACCAGGGCCCTGGCGGTCTCCATCTCCTGGTCGGGGTCGAGCTGCCGCACGGCCTCGTTGACCAGCTCCTGGTCGACGCCGCGGTGCCGGAGCTCCTGGGCCAGGGCCCGGCGGGCCAGGCCGCGGCCGCGGTGGCGGCTGTCGACCCAGGCCGCCGCGAACGCCGCGTCGTCGATCAGCCCGACCGCGGCGTAGCGCCCGAGGACGTGTTCGGCGGCCTCGTCGGGGACGCCGCGCTTCTTCAGCGCCTCGGCGAGTTGCGCGCGGGTCTTGGCCTGCCCGGTGAGCAGGCGCAGGCAGATGTCCCGGGCCGCCGCTTCGGGGTCGGCCCCGGGGTCGATCTGGGTGACGCCGAAGCGTTTCCCACGCTTCGTCTTCTTCTCTTTGTTCTCCTGGGACGACCAGGACAGGCCGGACTTCTTCTTCCGGCCGCCGGGCCCGCGGCGGTCAGCCGGTGGCCCGTCCGGGTTCTGCGGCGGGCTGTCCTGCGTCGCCCTGGCTGCGGCGAGGCGCTCTTCGTAGCCGCGCTGCGTGGTTTCGCGCTGAGCGGTTTCGCGCTGCGTGGTTTCGCGCTGAGCGGTCTCGCGCTGCGTGGTTTCGCGCTGCGTGGTTTCGCGCTGAGCGGTTTCACCCTGTGTGGTCTCGCCCCGGGTGGTCTCCCCCCGTGGACGCTCCCCGGCCCAGGTGTCCGTCCAGCCCGCGGTGTCCCGGGCCGCCGGAGTGAAATCAAGCGTTGGCACGGGTGACTCCGCGGCGGAGTCCGGCACCGCGGGCGCGGTGTCGCTCCGGCTCCTGCGGGCAGCACGACGACCGGCACGCGGGAACTCCGCGTGCCGGTCGTCGTCTGCCGCCGGGTTCAGCTCAGCTCTCCTTGACGCCCACCGCCGCCTTCGGCGGGGTGGCCGGGGCGGGGACGGACGCTGCCTCCGGCGGAGTGACCGGGGTCGCCGCCGCGGCCGCGGCTGCTGCTGCCGCCTTCGCCGGAGCCGCCTTGGCCGAGGCCGCCTTCGCCGGAGCTGCCGCCGGAGCCGGGGTCACCGGCTCGGCCGGGGCGTCGACGCGCGGGCCCACGCCCAGCTTCTCCTTGATCTTCTTCTCGATCTCGTCGGACAGGGCCGGATTGTCGAGCAGGAACCTGCGCGAGTTCTCCTTGCCCTGGCCCAACTGGTCACCCTCGTAGGTGTACCAGGCGCCGGACTTGCGGACGAAGCCGTGCTCGACGCCCATGTCGAGCAGGCCGCCCTCGCGGGAGATGCCGTGGCCGTAGAGGATGTCGAACTCGGCCTGCTTGAACGGCGCGGCCAGCTTGTTCTTGACGACCTTGACGCGGGTGCGGTTGCCGATCGCCTCGGTACCGTCCTTCATCGTCTCGATACGGCGGATGTCGAGCCGGACCGACGCGTAGAACTTCAGCGCCCGGCCACCGGTGGTGGTCTCCGGCGAACCGAACATCACGCCGATCTTCTCGCGCAGCTGGTTGATGAAGACCGCGGTGGTGTTGGTCTGGTTGAGCGCGCCGGCGATCTTCCGCAGGGCCTGGCTCATGAGCCGGGCCTGCAGGCCGACGTGCGAGTCGCCCATCTCGCCCTCGATCTCGGCGCGCGGCACGAGGGCCGCCACCGAGTCGATGACGATGATGTCGACCGCGCCGGAGCGGATCAGCATGTCGACGATCTCCAGGGCCTGCTCACCGGTGTCCGGCTGCGAGATCAGGAGGGCGTCGGTGTCCACGCCGAGCTTCTTGGCGTAGTCGGGGTCGAGCGCGTGCTCGGCGTCGACGATCGCCGCGACGCCGCCCATGCGCTGGGCGCTGGCGATGGCGTGCAGGGCGAGGGTCGTCTTACCGCTGGACTCGGGGCCGTAGATCTCGACGACCCGGCCGCGCGGCAGGCCGCCGATGCCGAGTGCCACGTCGAGGGCGGTCGAACCGGTGGGGATCACGTCGATCGGTGCGCGGGCGGTGTCACCCAGACGCATCACGGAACCCTTACCGAACTGCCGTTCAATCTGGGCGAGAGCGGCTTCGAGAGCCTTCTCGCGGTCGTTTCCAGCCATGGGTGCCGTCCTGGGGGACTGAGTTGAACGCTTCATCACCCCGACGTTAACCCGTCGCACCGACAACGCGGTCGGATCGGTCGCGTTTCGCTCAAACGCGGGGTTTCCGGGCGTTCCGGTCGCGGCGGACGTAGTACAGCCCGATATTGCCGCTCACCGCCGCGAGCAGGACAAACGGCAGTCCGATCAGCCAGTTGCCTTCGACGGCGGCGACCACCATCGCGGCGACCGCCAGGACGCAGACGGCCAGGGCGAGGGGAGCGAGGCGAGGCATGGGTGCGGGACTCCTGGGGCGGGACGTACGGCGGGACCCGCCCATTCTCCCCCCGGACCCGCGGTCGGCCGCACGGGACGGTGCGGCAGAGTCGCGGGACGCGGCGGTCCAGACCGGTGCGCAGCGGCGGCCGACCGGCCGGATCCGATCGCCCGGTCGCCAACAAGTTGAATTCCGAACCAACTTTGCGCTATCTTGTTCATCGTTCAACCAAAGACGTCCGTCACGCCCCGCAGGAGACCTGTCATGTCCCGCATCCTCGCCATTTCCGGTTCGCTGCGCGCCGAGTCCTTCAACACCGCGGTGCTGCACGCCCTGAGCCCGCTGGCGCCCGCGGGCATGAGCATCGAGGTCTACAAGGGCATCGACGAGCTGCCCCACTTCAACCAGGACCTCGAGGCCAACCCGCCGGCCTCGGTCGTGCGTTTCCGTGAGGCCATCGCCGCCGCCGACGGTCTGATCATCGCGACCCCGGAGTACAACCACAGCCTCCCGGGCTCGCTCAAGAACGCCCTCGACTGGGCGTCGCGTCCGTACGGCCAGGGTTCGCTGCAGGGCAAGGCCGTCGTGACGATCTCCGCCTCCCCCGGCGGCCAGGGCGGCCTGCGCGCGCTGATCCAGCTCAAGGCGCTCCTCCACGACCTGGCCAACTTCGTCGTCGGCGGCCCGGAGATCTGCATCCCCGAGGTCCACACCCGCCTGGGTGTCGACGCCGACGTACAGCACGTCCTCACCGACGCCGGCACCGCCGGAATGCTGAAGCACGTCCTCATCGGTCTCCAGGAGGCCATCGACGCCGGTGCCGGCGCGCTGGTCACGAAGCCCCTCACCGACTGGGCCGCTTCGCTGCGCGCCTGATTTTCTGACGGGCGTTCCGCGCCCGGCACAAAAAGCTTTGAACGTACGGAAGCCCCCGCACTTGATGTGCGGGGGCTTCCGTACGTTCTGAAAACTTTTTCACTCACACGTCGGTGATGCGGATTCCGGCGTGCGCCTTGTAGCGGCGGTTGACCGAGATGAGGTTGCAGGTCAGCGCCTCGACCTGGTGGGCGTTGCGCAGGCGCCCGCCGAACAGACCGCGCATTCCGGCGATCCGCTGGGCCAGCGCCTGGACCTGGTCGGTGGCCGCGCGACTGTCGCCGAGCACGATCACGTCGGTGTCGATGGACTCGACGTTCGGGTCCAGGAGCAGGACCGCCGACAGGTGGTGGAACGCGGCGGTGACCGTCGAGTCGGTGAGGATGGCGGCGGCCTGCTGGGCGGCGCTGCCCTCCTCGACGGGGAGGGCGTACGCACCCTGCTTGTCGAAGCCCATCGGGTTGACGCAGTCGACGACGAGCTTTCCGGCGAGCTCCGCCTTCAGAGCCGTCAGCAGGTCACGGTGACCCTCGTACGGGACCGCGACGATGACGATGTCGCTCTCCCGGGCGCAGGTGGCGTTGTCCGCACCGCGTACGCCGTCGCCGAGTTCGGCGGCGGCGGCTTCGGCGCGCTCGGCGCTGCGGGAGCCGATGACGACACTCTGTCCGGCCTCGGCCAAGCGGTAGGCCAGGCCGCGGCCCTGCTCACCGGTGCCGCCGAGGACACCGACGACCAGTCCGGACACGTCGGGGAGCTCGTGCGGGTCGCGCTGGGGGGTGGGGGGGTTGGTCATACTCCTGATCCTGCCAGGGGTCGGCCGCACAGACCCGCTCGGAAGGCTCGATGAAATCGACGTCACAACCACGGGCACGGGCCGGTGACCTGCGCGGCGGGCGGATCCTCCGGGTCGGTGACTCCCTGTCAGATCCGGTGCGCCGATTGCCGGTTCCACGACGGACCGACATATACCGCCTCGCCGCATTTCAGCAATATGTGACAACTTGACCAATATGTGCTTCTTTATGAGTGAAATCGTTCGGCAAAAGAGCCGGACCCACGGGATTACCGGAGGCATCTGTGCCGGCGAAGTTCGTTCTCAACCAGGCCCGTAACGGGAAGTTCAGCTTCGCGCTGCACTCGGCCGGCGGCAACGTATTGGCGAAGTCGGAGACGTACGAGACCAAGCGCGAAGCGCAGAACGCCCTGCGCGCGGTCCAGCGCAGCGCTTCCGCCGCCGTACTCGACGATTTGACGGTCACCGCGCCCGCCGCGAAGAAGGCGGCCGTCAAGAAGACCGCGGTGAAGTCCCCGGCTAAGACCGCCGCGAAGACTCCGGCTAAGGCCGGTAAGTCGGAGAAGGCAGGGAAGGCAGGGAAGGCCGGTAAGCCGGATAAGAAGTCCGCCACGAAGAAGACTCCGGCAAAGTCCGCCGCGCCCGCTAAGGCCGCGCCCGCTAAGGCCGTGTCCGCCAAGGCCGCGGCTAAGAAGGCAACAGCGAAGACCGCGGTCAAGGAACAGGTCAAGGCGCAGGTCAAGGCCGCACCCAAGGTGACCGCGAAGGCCGCCGCCAAGACCACGGCGAAGGCCGCAGCACCCAAGAAGGCCGTCAAGAAGGCTGCGGTCAAGAAGGCACCCGCGAAGAAGGCGTGACTAAAAACGCCCTCTAACGCCTGGTCGTTTCCTCCCGGAAAGCAATGATTCGTGCACTTCCCGCACGGGTTTTGGACACACACCGGTCACCCGCACGCCTCTTCAGCGGCATAACGTGGCCGCCATCCGCCCGAACAAGCACGTACGGCGGAAGAAGAAGGCGGTCAGCACGTGAGTGGGATTCCGGGGGGCTCAGCTGTTTCACTCGCTGTGAACATGCCCTACGGCGAAGGCTGGAAGCAGTTCGGCGAGCTGATGCTCGCACTGCTGCTGTCCAGCCTGATCGGTACGGAGCGCGAGCATCGGCAGAAGAGTGCGGGACTCCGTACCCACGCCCTGGTGGGCGTGGGTACGGCGCTTTTCGTCGAAGTCTCGAAATTCGGCTTCGCCGATGTGATGCCGCCGGGGTCGCCGGGTGCCGACCCGTCGCGGATCGCGGCGCAGATCGTGTCCGGCATCGGCTTCATCGGCGGCGGGTTGATCTTCGTGCGCCGGGACGCGGTGCGTGGGCTGACCACCGCCGCGGTCGTCTGGCTCACCTGCGCCGTGGGCATGGCCTGCGGCGCGGGGCTGCCGCTCCTGGCGGTCGGCGTCACGCTGATGCACTTCATGGTCGTGTACGGCTACACGCCGATCCTGCGGAAACTCAGCGGCCCGCAGTCCCGGGAGATCGAGATAAGGCTGACCTACCTGCGGTCGTACGGGGTGCTGCCCACCACCCTGGTGTCCGCGATGTCCGCCGGTTTCCAGGTGATCGGTGTCTCGGTACACCACCGCGACCACGACGGCGTGGTGGACGACGAGGCGGGACGGGTGCCGTTCCCCCGGGGGTCCGGAGACGGCCCCCCGGACGAATACAGCGTCCCCGCGGACGAGTTGCCCGCGCGGGTCACCTCCGTCGTCCTCAAACTGGAGGGCCCGCGCGACCCGCACCACCTGGTCGCCGAACTGTCGGAGCTCAAAGGTGTCCTGGCTGTCGGCGGCGGCCGGGTCAACGAACCGGACGAGTAGGACGGACCGACGAGTAGGACCGGCCACGGTGGACCGGACGGCCGGAACGCGTCAGCCCACCCGTACTCAGTCCTTTTCCTGGTCCTCCCACTCCTCGTTGCGCTCCTGGGCCGTCTGCAGGGCCCGCTCGGCCTCCGCCTGTGTCGCGTAGGGGCCGAGCCGGTCCGCGGCGCGGGTGAGTCTGCCGTACTCGACCTCACGCTTGGTGACGTTGTAGTACCAGCCCTCTTCGCCGTCCTTGGGGCGTCGCCACAGCTTCATCGTCCGTACTCCGTTCTTCGTCCGGGTGCTGTCCGGTGAATGCCCGGTCACCCTCGTTACACTCACCCGTATGGCGATTCTCGTACCAGGCAGGCCCACCCCCATCCGTTCGGTCCCGGCGCACATCACCCGGCCGGAGTACGTCGGGAAGGCCGCCCCGACCCCGTACGAGGGTCCGAACACGCAGGACGCGGAGACCATCGAGAAGATGCGCACCGCCGGCCGGATCGCCGCCGGGGCGATGGAGGCCGCGGCCGCGCACATCGCGCCGGGAGTGACCACCGACGAGTTGGACCGCGTCGCGCACGAGTTCATCCTCGACCACGACGCTTACCCGTCCTGCCTGGGCTACCGCGGCTTCCCCAAGACCGTGTGCACCTCGGTCAACGAGGTCATCTGCCACGGCATCCCGGACACGACGGTGCTGAACGACGGTGACATCGTCAACATCGACGTGACCGCGTACATCGGCGGCGTGCACGGCGACACGGATGCGACCTACCCCGTGGGCAACGTGGACGAGGAGTCCAGGCTGCTTGTCGAGCGCACCCGTGAGGCCATGATGCGCGGCATCAAGGCGGTGCGCCCAGGACGCCAGATCAACATCATCGGCCGGGTCATCGAGTCGTACGCGAAGCGGTTCGGCTACGGCGTGGTCCGGGACTTCACCGGGCACGGCATCGGTCAGGCGTTCCACTCCGGCCTGATCGTGCCGCACTACGACGACCCCCGGGCCACCACTGTCATGGAGGCCGGGATGACCTTCACCATCGAGCCGATGCTGACCCTGGGCACCCACGAGTACGACATGTGGGACGACCAGTGGACGGTCGTCACCAAGGACCGCAAGCGGACCGCCCAGTTCGAGCACACCCTCGTGGTGACCGAGACGGGCTCGGAGATCCTCACACTCGTCTAGCCGGCCGGCTACATCCCCATCAGCCAGTTGCTGTCGGCCGCCCCGGCCCCGACCGTGTCACAGGCGTCCGTCAGGACGTCCAGGACCCGCAACGGGTCGGGCAACGGCAGGTGGGGGCCGCGCAGCCAGGTCACCCGCCCGCCCGAAGGGTGCGCGGACGGGGGAATGAGCACAAAGCTGCCCCGGGAGTGCCAGCGCAGACCCGGGTGGTCGTCCAGGGTCTCCGGGTGGCAGTCGAGCTCACAGGGCCACCACTCGTCCTCGTCCTGCGGCGTGCCGCGGGTCACGGTGAAGAACAGGTAGCGGTCGGGCCCGTTGAGGGCGACCGGACCAGGGTCCACACCTGCCTCGTCGAGGACTCGCAGCGCGATCTCACCGGCCACCGCGGGTGCGTCGAGCACGTCGTGCGCGGTGCCCGTCGGGGCGATGAAGTTGGCGTCGGGGTAACGCTCCAGCCAGCGCGCCACCTGCATCGGGTCGGCACTCGCCTGGGTCTGCCAGGCGAAGGACATCGGATGCCGGCCCGGGGACGGACAGCCGACCCGGTCGCAGGAACAGCCGTAGCCCAGCGGATAGGCGGCGGGTGCCACCGGCCACCCCCGGGCGGTGAACTCCATCAACTCGGCCGCCCGCCGATCACGACCGGCGGCTTCGTCCTCACGCGGGCGTCGGCGCAGCCAACCGGCCATCCTGCCTTTTCGCTCCATCGAGCCCCTTCTTCCACCACTCAGCGTCGCAGCGTCGCCATGCGCCTTGGCCGTCGGAATCACACATGGTGGTGTGTGATCGTACGCATCCGCCCCGCACGCGCACCGGGTTTTCACCCACAGAGCCATCGCGGGCGGCTGGAAATTCCGCACTCGGGTTATTCCCCGCCCGCAACGCACCCTGCACAACGCGGCAGCGGGCCTTAGGCAATCCCCATTGTCCCGCCTGTTTCGCCGTCGGTTCGCCGCAGATCCACGGACTGATCGGATCTGACGGTATGTAAGCGGAGTGAACACGTTCCGGTGTGGGATCCGACCGTTCGGCGTGTTCAGGGGTTGGGCCACGTCAGCGGTTCGGCCGAGTCAAGGGTCCGGCCGAGCCAGCGGTTCGGCCGGGGGTGGCCGGGAGGAGGGGCGGGGAGGGTCGAGGGGCGGTCGACTCAGCGGTCCGACCGGGGATTCGGCCCGGCCTGGCAGGTGAGGCGACGGTGGCCCGGTGGCGGCGGTCAGCGCCCGCCGGAAACGCGGACCGCCCCGCCCCCGGTTGTTCCGGGAGGCGGGGCGGTCACAGCTTCGGCACCGGCCGGGGAAAGAACCCGTGCCGGATTATCAGCCGGCGTTGCTGCAAGAGTTGCCGAAGGCCGGGTTCAGCGCAGCGGCACCGTTGATCGTGTTGCCGCAGAAGTTGACCGGCACGTGAATGGGAACCTGAAGCAGGTTGCCGGATCCGACGCCCGGGCTGCCGATCGCGGCACCCTCGGAGCCGGCGCTGGCGTTGGCAACGCCGGCGCCCGCGACGATGAGGCCACCGGCCAGCGCGGCGAGAGCAGCACCCTTGGTCATGTTCTTCATTACTTCTACCTCCGCATTAGGCTGCCGAGCAGGTTCGGCAGACTGTTCAACGACAGCATGCAGCGGGAGAAACGTCGCCGTTGTCCTGATTCACCCGTTCATCCGATCCTCAGCGAAAAGACATAGGCCGTACTGGTGAGTCCTATTACTTCCGTTGGAAGGTATTAATGAATATTGCGGCCGATCAGACTCAGGGCACACGCAAACACCTCCTGTCCGACGGGGAGTTGGAACTCCCCTTCGCTTACGTGGAAGCGGACCCGTACGCCGGACCGAACTACACATGGCAGCCTGCCGTGACGTCGTTCTACGAACTGAACGCAGCACAGGACCCGTCTGCAACCGGCCCCACGGCTGCGGCGTGACAACGCTTCGTCCCGGTTCGTGACAGGGATGCGGCTCCGGATCAGGGTCGGGAACGCGGGCGGCCACCGCCTCTTGTGATCACGGTGATTCTGATGTCCCGTCACCCCTAGACAAGACAGTGCCGGCTACCGCATCAGCGAGGATGGAGCCGCAGGAGATCGACATCGTACGGAAGCGGTTGACGATGCCTTCCGTCATGTAGGGGCCGACGGACACGGCCGTCGCGATGCCCCCCGAGGTCGCGGACGTCAGGATGACGCCGGGCGCCACGTAGTTGATGGAGTCGCCGTGGCCAGCCGGCCGGCGTCATCGCCAGGTCGGGCGTACGTCGCATACCGCCGGAGTAGGTGGCGACGTTCTTGCGGGCCGCCTCGGTCAGCTCGAACCGCTCCAGGAGCTCGGCGGTGCGACGGCGACCCCCGCTTCGGGCTGCCCGTCCCACCAGCCCGGGCAGGGGGTCAGGCCCGGCGGATCACGATGTCGCCGACGCTCGTGCGGCCCCGGACCTCAACCGTCTCCTCGGACTGCCTCGGGCCCTCCGTCGTCCCCAGCTCATTGCGCACGCGCCCCACCGTGGACCGTACGTCGAGCCAGGCCGCCGTGCCCTCGGCGATACCGACCTCCAGACCCCCCGCGGCGGAGTCCAGGGTGATCCGCCCGCGCACCACCTCGTCGAGGCGGATGGAGCCGCTCGCCGTCTTGGCGGTGACCGAGGACTCCGCGCGTACGACGCCGATGGGGCCGTTGGAGGATTTCACGTGCAGTTCGCCGCTGATCTCGCCGATCGCGGTCTCGCCATTGAGGTTCTTGATGGTCGCCTCTCCGTCGATCCGGCCGACCCGCACCCGGCCCGAGCCGTGGATCTCGGCCCCGCCCGTCGTACGGTCCACCAGGATGTCTCCGCACGAGGTCTTCAGCCGTACGGTCGCGGCCTCTTCCAGTCGGATGTTCCCGGCGGCGGTCGTCAGGCGGCAGTTCCCGAGCCGGCCCTCACCGATGAAGTCGCCGAGGCCCGTGCTGCCGGTCAACTCCGAGCCCGCGGGCAGCTCGACGGTCACATCGACCGCACCGAACTTGCCGAAGAGCGAGCGCTTCTTGGGGCCCTTGACGAGCAGCTTGCCGTCCGCGCAGGTGACCACGGTTTCCTCGGCGGCCTGCACGTCCTGCTTGTTGCCGGGGTCGCTCGGCGTCACCTCGACCACGGTGTCGGTGCGCTTGCCGGCGATGATCCGGGCCCGGCCGATCTCGACCTCGACGGTGACGGAGAGGGGTTCAGGGGTGTCGAAAGTAGGCATGTCTGTGCCGTCCTTCTGCTGCTTGAAGGTAAGTGCTCGGGTGAAACGGCTTGGTACGACAGTGCTGTGAGGTGCCGCCAGGTACGGCTAGCGGACCCAGCCGGTGAAGCCGTGTCCGGCCGCCGGGCCCAGGCCCGTCGAGCCCTTCCGGCTACGGTTCGCCGTGGGTTCCAGGGCGGTGGCGACGACCCGGATCAGCCAGGCGTTGACCGACAGGCCCTCGCGGCTCGCGGCCTCCTCGACCCGGACCTTGAGCTGGGCCGGCGGCCGGAAGTTGATGCGCGAGGTAGCGCCCTCCTCGGCCTCCACGGGGACTGCCACCGGCGGCGGTGGAGTGTCGGCGTCCTCGAAGGTGTCGGCGGTGGGCGGCGCGGTCACCACGAACTCGGGGTTCAGTCCGCGCAGCCGCAGGTCGACCGAGCCAGGCGCCAGGTCGCGGGTGACCTCGTCCATCGCGTCGGACAGGACGTTGAGCAGCGTCAGGCGGGCGGCCGACTCAAGCGGGCCGGTGAGCCGGTCGGCCAGGGCGCGGGCTTCGTCGCCGCCCGCCTCGGCGGCCACGCCGAGCTCATGGCGGAGATTGTCAACGTACGGGGTGAGGTCCATAGCGCAATACTGACACCATGATGGCGCCACATCAAATTCAATGGCGCCACGATGCGCCAAATTCTCGCCACAATGGCGCCATCGGCCTCGTGATTGGCCAGTGCGACTCCAGGCGCGGGGCGATTTCGCCAACGGGATGCGGCCCGTGACGACACCCACCGGGCAGCGGTTTTGTGAAGTTCAGCCCCTGAACCAGGGCACCTGGACACCTGGGCACCTGGGCACCTGGGCACTGGGCACTGGGCACTGGGACGATCAGCCCAGAGAAAGCAGTGCCAGGTGGGCACCAAGAAGGCCGTGCGCTACACCGAGGAGTTCCGGCGTGACGCGACTCACGCCGACCCGTTCGTCGGAGCGCTCACCGGCCGAAATCGCCCGGGAGCTGGGCGCCAGCCCCGAAAGCCTGCGGATCTGACTCAAGCAGGGCGACGCCGACCGGGGCCAGGGGGTTCCCGGAGTGCTGACCTCCGCGGAGCGTGACGAGCTCAAACGCTTGCGGAAACAGACCGTCGAGCGGCGGAAAACGATCGAAATCTTGAAAAATGTGACGATCTTCTTCGTCGAAGAGATGGATCGGTGACCGTTGTGTACCGGTTCTTCCTGGCGGAGGAGGCCATATTCGGCGTCGCCCGCGCAAGCGCATCGACTGGGGCTGTCTCACCCCGTACCGAACCCGTCTTCGGTGCGGCCAGGACCACGCCCGCACGGCGTAACCGAAAAGTGTCCAGGTTCGGCGGTGAACCTCACGACTCGTTTCCCTCTAGGATCCACGCGTGCTTGCCTACTGGGTTGCTGTCTTTTTCTTTCTCCTCTTCTGCGTCGGCGTCCTGCGGGACCGCCGCCGCTTCGGCAACGCCATCAGCCTCGGCATAGCGGCCGTCTTCGCGACGGCCGGACTGATCGTGCAACTCGGGGACGTGTCCAACCGACTGCGTGACGCAGCCGCCCTGGCGGTGGTGCTGCTGCTCGCGGCGGCGACGCTGACCGCCGCGTGCTTCCTCATCGTCAACGGCTGCCGGACCGTCCGCAAGGAGGGCCTGCGGCCGGCGAACCTGCTGTCACTGCTGGCCGGACTGGGGATCCTCGCGCTGGTGGCGTTCCTGGCCTACTCGTGGTTCTCCGGCTCCCGGGTGCTGCTGGTCATCGCCGGGACGACGGCGCTGGCCGCCGGATACGTGTTCTTCCTGTTCGTCTGCTTCCTGGGCTACGCGTTCTTGTACGGACGGATGTTCCTGCGGCGCCGGGTGGACTTCGTGGTGGTCCTGGGCTCCGGCCTGATCGGCGGTGACCGGGTGCCGCCGCTGCTGGCCAGCCGGCTGGACCGGGCGGAGAAGGTGTACGCGAAACAGGAGCGCAAGGGCCGGGGGCCCGTGATCGTCACCTCGGGCGGGCAGGGTGCGGACGAGAAGCTGCCCGAGGCGCACGCGATGGCGGACTACCTCATCGGGCGGGGCATCCCGGAGGACCGGATCCGCCGCGAGGACCAGTCGATGACCACCGAGGACAACCTGCGCTTCAGTGCGAAGATCATGGAGGCGGAGAAGCCGGGGTACCGCTGCCTGGTGGTCACCAACAACTTCCACGTCTTCCGCGCCGCGGTGACCGCCCGCCGCACGGGTGTCAACGGCCATGTCGTCGGCGCGCCGACGGCGACCTACTTCTGGCCCGGCGCGATGATCCGCGAGTTCATCGCCCTGGTGGTCGACTACCGGCGCACGAACTTCGCGGTGTGCCTGATGCTGCTTTTCGTCGGGGTGGCCGTCGGCTGGGACCCGCTGCACTACACCTGAGGCTGGAGTTCCCGGTGTGCCGGCGTCAGCCGCGGCACCGTTCCGCCGTGCTGATTCCCTGCGCGACTGTGCCGGGAAGGAAAAAGGGCCCCGGACGCTGTCCGGGGCCCTCGTCGTCCTACTTGTCGAACGTCGCGGTGTCGATGACGAACCGGTAGCGGACGTCACTCGCCTGCATCCGCTCGTACGCCTCGTTGATCTGCTCGACGCCGATCGTCTCGATCTCCGCGCCGAGTCCGTGCTCCGCGCAGAAGTCGAGCATCTCCTGCGTCTCCGCGATGCCGCCGATCATCGAACCGGCCAGTACCTTCCCGCCGCCGATCAGCGAGAACATGTTCACCGCGGCCGGCTCGGCCGGAGCGCCCACGTTGGCCAGCACACCACGGGTCTTCAGCAGCCCGAGGTATGAGTCGAGCGGCAGGTTCGCCGACACGGTGTTGAGGATCAGGTCGAACGTCCCGGCGAGCTTGGTGAAGGTCTCCGGGTCGGAGGTCGCGTGGAAGTGGTCCGCGCCCAGGCGCAGGCCGTCCTCCTGCTTGCGCAGCGACTGGCTGAGCACGGTGACCTCGGCGCCCAGTGCGTGGGCGATCTTCACGCCCATGTGCCCCAGCCCGCCGAGACCGACGACTGCGACCTTCTTGCCGGGGCCCGCGCCCCAGCGCTTCAGCGGCGAATAGGTCGTGATGCCCGCACACAGCAGCGGCGCGGCCACGTCCAGTCCGACCCCTTCCGGGATCTTCAGGGCGTAGTTCTCGTCGACGACGATGTGCGTCGAATAGCCGCCGTACGTCGGTGTGCCGTCCGGCGCGGACGGATACGTGGCGGTCATGCCCTTCTCGCAGAACTGTTCATCACCGGCGAGGCAGGTCGCACACTCCCGGCAGGAGTCGACAAAACAGCCGACGCCGACCCGGTCGCCGAGTACGTGCCGGGACACGTCCGCGCCGACCTCGGTGACGATCCCAGCTATCTCGTGGCCCGGAACCATCGGGAACAGTGCCTGCCCCCAGTCCTCATGCACTTGGTGCAGGTCGGAGTGACAGATACCGGAGTACTTGATCTCGATAAGGATGTCGTTCGCCGCCACCGCGCGGCGGGGGACGGTGGTGCGCTCCAGTGGAGCTTTCGGTGCTGGTGCTGCATACGCTGCGACGTTGAAGGTCATGGTTTCCTTCAGCAACCGTTTAGCCCGGACTATTCCCGCTTCCCCTTCAGCAGACCCCGCTCCATCGCGAGCACCACAGCGTGTGCCCGGACAGTCCCTGCTTGGCCTGACACCCGGGTACGGGCCGCCGCAGAACCAGTGGAATTCGAGCAGCTCGCCGCAGCCATCACGGACGCGGCACAGCATTGACCGGCTCGTGCCGTGACCGGGAAGGTTCACCGGGTTACGGTTCGCGTCGGTAGGACCTTCGCGGGGGCAGCCATGACGTCGACGTGCGCTCCTGGGTCCGGGCCGACCGAGCCGAGCTGGACGCCCCGTTGCCGGCGGCCGTGCTCACCTGGTTGTCCACACGACGGCCCCTCGGAACACTCAGCTGCCGGCCTCACTGACAGCACATTCGTCCCGGCGAGGTGACCCGCGTCGACCTCGGTGGGACGCCTTTCTCTCGAACGCCAGCGCGCACCCCAACCCGGTGGTGGCTCCCGGCCGGAGCATTCAGCAGAGCGTGAGTCCGCCGATCCGGGGACTGACCTCAACCGGATTGCCGCCAACACTGGTGCCCCAGGGACAAGCCAGCTGCTCCACCGTCCCTGGCGCTCGTCAAAACCGCTGCTCAGAGGCCCCGATGCGGCCCCATCCCAGGGACTTTCCAGGGACTTTCTACTCTGTCCGAGGGGCTTTCCAGGGACTTTTCGCCACCTAAAGCAGCAATCTCCCGAAAGACCTGAAAGGGCCTCCGACGCAGGTCAGAGGCCCTTTCAGGGGTAAAACACCAGGTGACGGCGGACGAGTCGGCCTGTACGCCGGGTTCAGGCCAGTCAGGGGATGATCATGCTCTGACCTGGTAGTTTAACGTGACTTTCGGGGCTGGAGCGGCTTCGGGGACTTCTCGGGGACTTTCAGGCCGAACCAGTGAACCAGGCTTCGATCGCGGCTAGTCCTCGGGCACCGGCCTGGGGCATGAAGTGAGTGTAGGTGCGCAAGGTGAAGGCCGGGTCGGAATGCCCGAGCCAGTGCGCCAGAGAGACGACGGACTCGCCGGCTTCGAGCATCACCGAGGCGTAGGTGTGCCGGAGAATGTGGAAGCCGTGCTCGCGGCTCGGCTCCCAGACCCGGGAGGTCCGCCTCCCCGGGCCCCCCTTCGGGGCCAGCTGCTCGATCACCCCGGCGTCGGCGAGCGCCGGCTTCCATGCCTGGGTGTTCCAGGTTGTTCGGTTGATCGCACCGAGCCGGGTGGTGGTGAGCAGCAGTGGCACCGTGATGTTGCGACGTTTCTCGCGCGGGAGGTCGGGCTCCTCCGGGTCGAGCCAGGGAAGGGTGACGAGAACCGGCTTGAAGCGGTCCTGGTGGGCGAGCAGCCGCTCGGAAAGCGCGGCGGTCAGGGGGACGTCGCGCTCCTTGCCGCCCTTCGGCGGTCCGAAGTAGAGCTGCGAGCGGTGCCGGAGAATCTGCCGCTCGACGTGGATGGAGTCACCACGGATGTCGTCCAGGCTGAAGGCGAATGCTTCGCCCTGGCGCAGGCCACAGCCCATCCCGAGGTCGAGGGCGACCCGGTAGCGCTCAGGGAGCCCCTGACGGACGGCATCGACGCGCGGCAGCTCCCAGGGACGGGCCTTGCGCTCTGGCCGCTTCGGCGGCCTGATGCTGCTGTTGCCCTTGCAGGGATTCCGGAAGAGGCGCTTGTCCTCGACCGCCGCCTGCATGATCGCCTTGAGGTAGATCCAGGCGACGTACGCCGTCCCGGGGCCGACCTCGCGCTGCACGTCGGCAGACCATCGGCGCAGCTCAGCAGTGCCGATGTCGCGGAGCGGGAAGTAGCCAAGGTGCGGGAGCAACTGGCCCCAGATGCGGTACTGCATGCTCTCCAGCGTCTGAGCGGGGTGCACTTGGCCGGGCCACCAGTGTTGCTCGACGTAGTCCTGGAAGGTGATCTCGCCGTCGCGGACGTCTACGAACTCGCCGCGCCGCGTGTCGGTCTGGGCCTCGGCAAGCCATGCCTTCGCGTCGGCGACGGTATCGAAGGAGCGGGCCTGGACTCCGGGGATGCCCTTCACCCGGTAGCGGGTTCGCTTCCCCCAGAGCTCGGTGCGGTCGCGCTTTCCCGTCGCCTTGTTCGGCCGCTTCTTCAGCCATCGGTCTTCTATGTATCCCGCCATCGGCGGTCTCCTTGCTTTGATGCAGGCATGCGCCAGGGTGCTGCAGCACGTAATGCTCAGCACACAGACGACCTTCGTCGGCAAGAAATTCCGCTTACCGCAGGCAATTTCGGCTCGACCTCTGAACGGCGCGCTGCCAGCGCCTGATCGTAAACATTCAGCGGGTTCACGTCGTGTGACGGTTCCGGGCATGGGGTGACGGCCGGTGACCGGTGGTCAGCGGCTGGTCGGGGTGCGGGACGGTCAGGCGGGGGCGCGGGCCGCGGGTGGGAGCCAGGTGAAGCCGGTGAACGCGCCGCGTAGGACGGTCAGTGGGTTGACCAGGTGCTTGATCGCGGTGGAGAGCACGCCGCGGATGAGGTAACGCTCGCTGGTGCGGGTGTTGTTGGTCAGGCGCCCGGAGATCTTGTCCTGGATCTTCGACGGGCGTAGGTCACGTTCGGCCTGGTTGGAGGTCGGCGGAATTCGCAGATCAGTGGTGAAGCGTAGGAAGTCGGCTTCCCGCTCACGGAAGGCTTCGAGCAGGAGCCGGACCTTGCGGGCGCCGGGCCGGACGTCGGGTCCGGTGGTGCGGCCCAGGCCGATGGCCACGGCGGACCGCAGGCCCTCCAGGGCCGGCCCGGTGACCCGTTCCGGCAGGACTTTCTCCCCACGTTCGCGGGCCAGGTTGGCCGCGTGGATCAGCCCGCGCAGTTCGCCGGCGAGCTGGGTCGGCCAGACCTCTTCGGGGTGGAGTTCGGCGGCCATGGCCAGGTCGCGCAGGACGTGGGCCAGGCACAACTGATGCTTCAACTCGCCCAGTTGAGCACTGTCGTAGGAGTGGTACCGGTCGTGGACGACCACGGCATCGGGCTCAAGGTCCCGCAGCACGGTCTGCCGGAAGGTGACCATCGAGCGGTCCCCGAGCAGGAAATGCGTGTAGAGGTCGGTGCAGGCCACGTGGAGGTAGCCCTTGGCCTCCTTCTTCGGTGTTCGCCCCGGGCTGCCGTCTCCGGAGGGTGGCATGGAGGAGTTTGAGCTGTTGCGGGACACCAGGTGCCGCAGCTTGTCCAACTCGGTGGCCTGCTGCTCGAACTTCTCCATCAACACGGCGAGTTGCCCGGCCATGGCCGCGATCTGCGCGTCCTGACGCTCGATCACGGCGGTCTGCTCACGGGCGAGTGTGATCAGCTCGCTCCGCGACAATGACTCCAGATCCGGCACCCGACGATCCAACCACACGCCGCAGCAGGACCTCACACGCCGTCACGGAAACGCGTCCTGCATCACGCTCCGATTACCC